>JAWOAQ010000232.1:0-5004 GCA_046498495.1 Salinibacter sp.
GCTGGATCTGTGGAGATTGCTCCACTCCAAGCGCCTGTTGGCGCTCTCCGGTCGAAATGACGGCATGCCCCAAATTGTCGACTGACGTTACTTAGTACTTTGGCAAGTAAATTCTTTGGCCATCAAAGCGAACTCAAAATCCCTCAGGCAGGTCGCTTCGAGCGCACCCCGGAGAGCACTCGGTCGCTCCGCTCCCAGCGCAGTCGAGAAGCCTCTTTGAAGCAGGCTGCTTCGTCAGGGAGATTTCTCGACGTTGCTCGAAATGACGTGCTGGATTTCCGGGATTTTGAGTTCGCTCATGCCTGTAAAAACAAAGTTTACGGTGTATTCAGGCCCGATGGGGTTCTACCTTGGGCGCCGGGGGGAGTTCGCAGTTTGCGGACGAAACTGCCTCCAAGCCGCCGCCTCTGGCGCATCGAAACGGGGGCCACCGCCCGGCTCTGCTTGCAACCCAGACGTGACCGTCGACGCTTACAGCACCATCTCCACCACGTCGCGCAGGGAGGCGGCGCCGGCCACCTCCAGGTCGTGCGTTCCAACCACACGGTCGAGGTTATTTTCGGGGATGACGGCGCGATCAAACCCGAGCTTGGCGGCCTCCTTGAGGCGCGGCTCGATTTGGCTAACGGTGCGCACCTCGCCCCCAAGGCCGACCTCTCCGACCAGCACCGACCCGGTGTCGGACGGAATGTCGCGGAAGGAGGATGCGGCCGCCAGGGCCACGCCCAGGTCCACTGCCGGCTCATCAAGCGTCACGCCGCCGGCCACGTTGATGAAGACGTCGTGGTCGCTAAAGGCGAGGCCGGCCCGCTTTTCGAGCACGGCCAGCAGCATCTGCAGCCGCCGCGACGGGAAGCCGGTGACGGTGCGCTGCGGCGTGTTGTAGGAGGTGGGGGTGACAAGCGCCTGGATTTCGACGAGGATCGGGCGCGTCCCCTCCAACGAGCACACCACGGTCGACCCGCTTACGCCGTATCCGCGCTCGGAGAGAAACAGCTCGCTGGGATTGGGGACCTCGTGCAGGCCGTCCTCTCGCATTTCGAATACACCGATCTCGTTGGCCGCGCCAAACCGGTTTTTCACGCTCCGAAGAATGCGGTAGGCGTGGTGCTGATCTCCCTCGAAGTAGAGCACCGTGTCCACCATGTGCTCCAGCACGCGCGGCCCGGCGATGGTGCCCTTTTTGGTGACGTGCCCCACCAGAAAGGTGGAGAACTCCTGTTCCTTGGTCATTTTGAGGAGTGAGGCGGTACTCTCGCGCACCTGGCTGACCGAGCCGGGGGCGCTGGACAGGTCGGGGCGATAGATCGTCTGGATGGAGTCAACAACCAGCAGGTCGGGCTCCACCTCCTGCACGGCGTCCCCCACCTGCTCGACATTCGTCTCGGCCAGCAGATACAGCGTATCCGTATCCACCCCAAGCCGCTGGGCCCGCAGCTTCACCTGCCGCTTCGACTCTTCCCCCGTCACGTAGAGAATGTCGCGCTCGGGCAGGTAGCCTCCCAGTTCGGTCATGAGGGTGCTCTTTCCGATCCCAGGATCCCCCGCAATGAGGCTGAAGGAGCCTTGCATGATGCCGCCGCCCATCACGCGGTCGAACTCGGCGACGCCAGTCGTCAGGCGCGCATCCGTGCCCAACTCCACGTCCGTCAGCCGTTCGGGACGACCCTGTGCATCCGTCGCGTCGGACGCCCCGTCGGAGGAAGTTTTGGGCACGCGGGCCTCCACGTCCGACGGGGCCTCCTCTTTGACGAGCGTGTTCCAGGCACCGCATCCCTGGCACTTTCCCATCCATTTGTGGGCCTCGTGACCACACTCCTGACAGACGTATCGGGAATTGGAGCGTGCCATCGAACGGGGTGCAGATCAAGTGGGAGAGGGACTCGACACAATCGACGCC
This sequence comes from Salinibacter sp., assembly GCA_046498495.1. Taxonomy (GTDB): domain Bacteria; phylum Bacteroidota; class Rhodothermia; order Rhodothermales; family Salinibacteraceae; genus Salinibacter. Next base: position 1,901 of record JAWOAQ010000232.1, read on the forward strand.
GGGCACCGGCCGCATGCCACGATTCTTCGACCGGAGCGAAGGAACCTCGGCCTCAAACCACGTGTGCATTAAGCGGCTTTTGCTTGAATACGCCTACGGGTCTGTTGTTGTCCCTGACGGCAACGGTGCGGAGCGACCGCTCGTTTCTCCGCCGGCGTCTTCTCTCGCGACTCTTTCGCATCCGGTGCTTGCTCATCGCACGTGTCTGCCCTCCTCGAGTTTTTACTCTCGCCCCTGCGCGCCCTTGGTCGGTATGCGTTGCTGATGGGGCGAGCGGCCGCCTCGATCGACGAACTGCGGACCTACTGGAGCAACTTGTTCGACCAGATGGTTCGCATTGGGATCGACTCGATCCCGATCGTGGCCCTGGCCGGGGCCTTCTCGGGGGCGGTGCTTACGGTGCAGACCTCGTACCAGCTGCAGAGCCCCTTTATCCCGCAGTCCATTATCGGCTCCATCGTGGTGCCGTCCATGATGCTGGAGCTGGGGGTGGTGGTCACGGGCTTCATTCTGGCGGGGCGCGTGGGCGCCCGCATCGCCGCCGAGCTCGGGACGATGCGCGTCTCGGAGCAGATCGATGCCCTGGAGGTGATGGGGCTCAACTCCATCGGCTTCCTCGTCCTTCCCCGCGTGCTGGCCGGGGTCCTTATGTTTCCGGTGCTGTATGTGACCGCGTGCACCATCGGCATCGGCGGCGGCATGTTTGTCGGGCACATCGGCGGGTTCATTACAGTGAGCGAATTTCTGGATGGCGCGCGGCAGTTCTTTAAGCCATTCGACCCGTTCTTCGGCCTTATCAAGGCCGTCACGTTTGGCTTTATCGTGACCTCCATTGCCTGCTACAAAGGGTACTATACGACCAGCGGGGCCGAAGGCGTGGGGGATAGCACGACCGAGGCGGCCGTGCTGAGCTGCGTCTTTATTCTCGTGGCCGATCTCGTGCTGGCCATCACGCTGCTGTAACGTTGCGGCAACCGGGCGCCCGAACTGGCTCGCCCACGATCAGTACGGCATATGCCTCGGCCTGCCGGCCTGTCCTTTCGCTTCGCTCCGATCCGATGATCCGAATTGAGCACCTTTCCAAAAGCTTCGGTTCCCTCGAAGTCCTGAACGACCTCTCGTTTGAGGTGCACGACGGGGAAACGCTCGCCGTCATTGGGCACTCGGGCTCCGGAAAGAGCGTGTTGATGAAGCACATGGTGGGGCTCCTCAAGCCCGATGCCGGACATGTCCACGTCGATGGACACGACCTGTGCTGCGTGGAGTACGAGAAGCTGCGTGAGCTCCGCAAGCGATTCGGGGTGCTGTTTCAGGGCGGTGCCCTCTTCGACTCGATGAATACATTCGAGAACATCGCCTTTCCGCTCGAATATTTTTCTGATCGGACGCCGGACGAGGTCGAAGCCCGCGTCGAGGAGTGCCTGGAGTTGGTGCGGCTGGAAGGCGTGGGGGCCAAAAATCCGTCGGACCTGTCGGGCGGCATGCGGAAGCGCGTAGCCCTGGCGCGGGCCATTGCCCTGGCCCCGCGGTACATCCTGTACGACGAGCCCACGAGCGGCCTCGACCCCGAGACGTCCAACACGATCAACGAGCTCATCAGCCAGTTGAGCACCGACCTGAACGTAACCAGCGTCGTGGTCACCCACGACATGCATTCGGTGCTGACGACGGCCGACCGGGTCGCCTTCCTTCATGACACCCGCCTTCGATGGATTGGGCCCGTGGATACCCTCCACGACCGGCCCGATTCCGTGCTCGACGACTTCGTGCGGGCCAGCGAGTACCATGTCGGCGACACGTCGCCGTCTATGACCATGCCTCGGGGCTCGTAGCGTTTCTTCGTCCGTTCGCCCGTTTCACGCTCCCCCTCCGCCTTGCATGCAGTACAGCAACGAACTTAAGGTCGGCGCCGCCCTGCTCCTGTCGGCCCTCATTTTCTTTGCCGGCCTTCGCTTCTTTCAGGACCTGCCCATCTTTCAGGGAAGCTACACGCTCACGGCTACGTTTGAGGAAGCCAGTGGGCTGAGCGAAGGGAATCCAGTGGAGATGAAGGGGGTGAATATTGGCACGGTTGAGTCGGTACAACTCGATCAGGACGCGCAGAGGGTCCACGTGCGGCTTCGGGTCGACGAGGGCATCCGCGTGCCGGAGGAGTCAAGTGTTCGCGTGACGGGCTTTAGCGGGGTGACGGGCGTCCGCCTGGTGATTCAGCCCGGGCCCTCGGACAATCCACCGCTCGCCGAAGGGGCTACGCTGTCCCCGCCCCCACAGGGCACGGTGCTGGAGCGCCTCTCGGACCAGGCCCCCGCCTTGGCCGCAAAGGCGGACAGCGTCCTCGGCTCCACCAACACGACGATGAACGCACTCAGCGAGCAACTAAACAATCCGGACAGCGACCTGCGGGGCACGCTGCAGGCCCTCCGCCGCACGGTAGAGGACGTGGAATCGATCACGGAGGCCGAAAAAGAATCCGTCCAGCAGTTGCTCCAAAACCTGGAGGCCGTCTCGGGCGACCTCCGCGCCTTTACCGACTCTCGGGGCGACTCGCTGGGGGTGGCGGTCGACCGCCTCAACCGGTCGCTGACGCGCCTGGACCGGAGCCTTGCCTCGTTCGAGCAGTCCACAGCCACCCTCGACAGGATTACGACCAAGATCGACAACGGGGAGGGCACAATGGGCCGCCTCATCAACGATCCCACCCTCTACAACCGGGTCGATTCAGCCGCCGCCAACACCAATCGCCTCCTCCTCGACTTTCAGAACGACCCTGAGCGATACCTCGAGGACATGACGCTCATGAAGGTCTTTTAGCCCTGCCGCCTGCGCGTCGCTCCCCACCATGGACCCTTCCTCGACCTCCGCTCCCCCCACCGATTCCCGCCCGGCGGACGCCTCCGACCCGGCCCCGTCTGCCCCTACGCCTCGCGCCCCGTGGACCCGGCTGCGCCGGCGCCTTTCCGTCACCCTCTCGCGCCACCTTCCGGCGACCGGCGGAGACGCCTCGAGCGTCGATCCGCCCCCCAAACAAGCCGGCGGGTACGCCCGGTGGCTGCCTGTGCTCCGCGCCCTTCCCTGGATTCTGGGGATCCTGTTTGCCGTGTCGT
>JAWOAQ010000240.1:0-22515 GCA_046498495.1 Salinibacter sp.
TGCCGATATCATCAGGCTGATGGATCTGGTGCAGGCCCGGGTATGGGAAGTCCATCGAAATGCGATATACAGTGTCCGTCATGGTGGCGAGGCGCGTTGTGAGCAAGGCAACAACTTGTGAATGGGTGCCGAGGACAGACGTTCTGTGTCCCGCGTGCCGCATGGCACGGGCTACGTTGAAGTGGTTTACCTGGGCCCATCCCAGTGCCCCGAAAGAAGGGCGGATGTTCTGAACGGGGGGCAGCATCTCCGTGCGCCCGCCGGGTCCTTCAGGGAAGATTCCGTGCCGACGCGTGGCATCACACACGACGCGGGTTAAAAATGCCCCACCCGCCGGATGGCGAGTGGGGCAGCACCCGATTGGGAGGGGCAGTCCCTCCTCTATCCATTATTAGCGGGTTTCCGGAGGCTCGTAACATTGACGAAGCCTTCGGGGAGTCGGACGGCAACACGGAAGGCAGATCCCGGCTCAATCTCCGCGTACACGTCGCGGAAGGTGTCCACGTCGGGGATGCGCGTTCCCGCCATCTCGATGATCACCTGTCGGGGCGCCAGCCCGGAGTTTCGGATCATCGGGTTCGATTCGTCCACGTCGGTGATGACAACACCGTCCGTATTGTCCAGGCCGAGCTCGCGGGCGATCTCGGAGTCGATGTCCCGGACCCCAACTCCGAGCTCCTCCATCATCTGCTCCTGGGACGGGGCCTCGTCACTCTCACTGGACGACGAGGCCTGATCTCGGGAGCCCAGGGTGACGGTCAGTGTGCGTTCGTCGCCGTCCCGATTGATGGTCAATTCGACCTCCTCCCCGGGCTGCTTCCCGGCAATGGCATTCGATACCTGAAGATACTCGTCCAAGCGCTCGCCATCAATTGCGATGATAATGTCCCCGGCCTCCAGGCCGGCCTCGTCTGCGGGCGTGTCGTCTTGGACCCGAGAGACCACGGCGGATCCAGACGGGAGGTCCTCGGACTCGACAAGGTTTTGGGAGGCGGGGCCAAAGTTGATGCCCAAGAAGGCGCGACGAACTTCGCCCTCTTCAATGATCTGCGTAGCGACGCGCTCAACCGTAGTGGCGGGAATGGCAAAACCCACGCCCTGGTAGCCGCCGGTGTTTGATGCAATGGCGGTGTTTAGCCCGGCCATACGGCCGTTCAAGTCAACAAGCGGTCCGCCAGAGTTCCCCGGGTTGATGGCGGCATCGGTCTGCACAAAGTTCTGGACGGCGCTTAACTGCTGTTCATCTTGCTCTCGCATTTGTCGGCGCTGGGGCGTGTCTTGCAGGCGCCCAACAGCACTTACAATCCCGGCCGTAACCGAATTTTTGAGGTCACGAGAGAGGGGGGAACCAAAGGCGAGCACCCACTGTCCGGTGCGCAGGTCGTCCGAGTTTCCAAAACTGACCGCTGTAAACTCTTGGTCGGGATCCTCTATCTTGAGCACGGCCAGGTCGCTAAAGGAGTCGGTACCAACAATTTCGGCATCGTACTCCGATCCGTCAAAGAGGACAATGCGCAACTCGTCTGCGTTTTCGACAACGTGGTTGTTCGTGACAATATAGCCTTCGGACTGAATGATAGCGCCGGATCCGAGGCCCTGCCGGGGCTGGCGTTCCTGTTCGCGGGGGGGGCCAAAGAATTGTTCGAAGGGGGTGCCCTGAAAAGGATTAGGGCGACGCTGCTCAACCATTTTTGTCGATTGAATCTGGACGACGGCGGGATTCACCGTTTCCGCAACCTCCGTGAACTCCGTTTCGAGGTTCCGGAGTCCCGAGTCGGCCTCTTGCTGAATGGCGGTCGATCCGTCCAGCGTGGCCGCCTCACTGGACGTGCCAACCGCTTCTCCGAAGTCGAAGAGGTTGGCCCCGGCCGTCGCGAAAAAGATCCCGGCCAAAAATGCGGTCCCAACAATGGCGGCGAGCGAGAATTTACCTTGGGTGCTCATAAACGTGCAGGGAAACCTGATTGGAAGAGGCACAGAAGAAACCTGGGCGGCGACTGCGGGGCGAGAACGCCCCCCCTCAGCCACAATGGTATAACGCGGGGTAGGGGAGGATTCGTACCGCGCCGAAAATGTGAGTTGGTTTTATACGTAAACCGCTACCAAACGTGCCGAAGGGGCGGCATAAACTACCGTTCCTCGCCTGGCACGCCCGGGGCGGTCATGTCCCGCACATCCAGATACTCGTCCAGTTCCTCTTCGGTCAAAAGATCCATTTCCTTCACCACGGCCCGTACGCTCTTACGCTCCTTTGCGGCCCGCTTCGCAACCTCGCTTGCTTTATCGTAGCCGATGGCCGTGTTCAGGGCCGTGGCGAGTGAAGGATTCAGTTCGAGCAGTTCTTTGCACCGCTCGCGATTCGCTTCGATTCCGTCCACGCACATCCTCTGGAAGGCCGCGACGCTTCCAGCGAGAATGTCGATGCTCTGCAGCATGGCGTGCGCCATGACCGGCATCATCACGTTGAGCTCGAAGTTGCCGTGCGTATTGGCAAGGGTGATGGTCTGGTGGTTGCCGGTGACCTGAGCGGCCACCATCATTACCTGCTCGCTCTGCACGGGATTTACCTTGCCTGGCATGATCGAGGAGCCGGGCTGGATGACGGGCAGCGCGATTTCCCCGAGGCCACTGGTCGGCCCGCTGGAGAGGAGGCGCAGATCATTGGCGATCTTGAGGAGGGCCGTCGCCAGAGTGTTCAGGGCGCCGTGCGCATCTACATAAAGCTCCTTTCCAGCCTGTTGCGCGAAATGGTTCTCGGTTTCGTGGAAGGAAAGGTCCGTCGCTTCCGAGAGGTGCTCCAACGCCACGGCCGGAAAGTCCGTGTGACGGTTGAGCCCGGTGCCCGTGGCGGTCCCGCCCAGCGCCACCTCCGACAGGCGGTCGGAGGCGTCCCGGATGCGATCCATGCACTGCTCAACCTGCGCAGCGTACCCGCCAAATTCCTGCCCGAGGCGCACCGGCGTCGCGTCCATTAGGTGGGTCCGACCGCTCTTCAGTACGTCGTCGAAGGCCTTGGCCTTGTCCTCCAGGGCAGTCTGAAGGGCCTCCAGGGCAGGGAGGAGGTCACGCTCGAGGCCCGTGCGGGCCGCCACGTGCATGGCCGTGGGGATCGTGTCGTTCGACGACTGCGACATGTTCACGTCGTCGTTCGGGTGAATGGCCTTGCTCCCGCGCGCCTCGCCAATCAGCTCGGATGCACGGTTGGCAATCACCTCATTCGCGTTCATGTTGGTCGAGGTGCCACTTCCCGTCTGAAAGATGTCCAGCACGAACTCGTCGTCGTGCACGCCGTCGATCACTTCCTGTGCGGCCTGGATGATGGGCTCGGCGGTGTCTTCGTCGAGCAGATCCAGGGATCGGTTGGCTTTTGCGGCGGCCTGTTTTACGCGGCCGAGTGCTTCGATGAAGCGGCGGGGAAACCGGAGGTCGCTAATGGGGAAGTTCTCCTTTGCCCGCTGTGTCTGGGCGCCATAGAGAGCCTGGGCAGGAACCTCCACAGGACCGAGAGAGTCGCGTTCGATTCGGGGGTCTTCAGACATAAGACTGAGTCGGTGGACGCGAGAAACACGATGTGGATGGAGGGTCCAACGTCGGTTTTAGAGGATCGAAGTGCAACGAACGGCCCAGGGATTCGCACTCCATTCGCCCCAACAACGGCCTGAACCAGGATGGATTGCCTCCGTTGGGACGAGCGGCGATTTCGCTGTTCTCTCCTGTCCTCTCCGCTTGTCTTATGGAGTGCCTCCGTACCGTCGATGCGATGCAGGATCATGCCGACGCGGCCCGGGCGCGCGACCAGACGCTGGCCCTGGTGCCCACCCTCGGCGCCCTGCACGAGGGCCACCTCGCCCTGGTTCGGCGAGCCCTGAATGAAGCGGACCACGTGACGGTGTCTGTGTTCGTGAATCCCACCCAATTTGGGCCGGACGAGGATTATGGCGATTATCCGCGAGATCTGGAGGGAGACCGGGAAAAACTGGAGGCCGCGGGCGTCGATGCGATGTTTGCACCTTCGGTCGAAGAGATGTATCCGTTTGTCGAGAACGATGCCTTCAGCCAGCCGCTGGCGTGGGTAGACGTGGAGCAGTTGGACGAACACCTCTGCGGGGCGTACCGGGACGGTCACTTCCGGGGCGTGGCCACGGTTGTGACCAAGCTTTTTCATGCCTGTAAGCCTGACCTGGGCGTATTTGGGAAAAAAGATGCTCAACAATATGTCATCCTGAAGCGCATCGTGGAGGACCTATTGTTTGACATCGAGATCGTAGGCGTACCCACGGTTCGAGAGGCGGATGGATTGGCGGCGTCGTCCCGAAATGACTACCTCACGGCGGACGAACGGGCACAGGCCCCGGTCCTTTTTGAGGCCGTTGAGGCGGCGGAGGCCGCAATCCGAGAGGGGGAACAGGCCCCCCAATCCGTTGTAGATGCGATGACTGAGACGCTCGCGACCGCACCCGATGCGGACGTGCAATACGTGGAGATTGTGGATGCACGTACCCTGCAACCGGTTGAGGAACTGGTACCCGGACAAGACGTCATCGCGGCGACGGCTGTGTTTTTCGGGGACACACGGCTCATCGACAACGTCTTTGTTCAGGTGCCACCGCAGGCATAATCGGGGCCTATCACTCGGATTCTGCAAATCTGACACGCCGCTTCATCGATGACGGTCACGATGTTTAAGTCGAAGCTTCATCGCCTCCGGGTTACGCAGGCGGATCTGTATTACGAGGGATCGATCACGATCGACCAGGAGCTGCTTGACACCGCCGGCATTCTGCCGTACGAGAAGGTGCAAGTTGTGAACGTAAACAATGGAAGTCGTCTTGAGACGTACACGATTCCAGGGGAGGAGGGAGAGCGCACTGTGTGCCTCAACGGGCCGGCTGCCCGGTTGGCAGCCCCCGGGGACCAGGTCATCGTCATCGCATATGCCGAGCTCAGCCCGCGGGAGGCCCGGGCGCACCACCCGCGCGTTGTGCTTGTCGATGAGGACAATGCCGTGACGGAAACCCGGACGCTGGATGTCCGCGGGGAGGGAGGTCGTATTCGTTCGGACGGATGGGACGACGTGCTTATTGCGGAGGACCGTGCTCTCGATCGTTAACGGGGCGTGTGTTCGGCGGCGGGGGAGGGGACCCAAGCATGAAACCCACACGCCCGAGGCCTTTGGGCAGCCGCACGGAGGGCCCCGCGGAAATCTGATCTGACAATCGCCCGTGCCAGTCAATCTGCACGGAAGCGCTTTCTGTTCTGGACGCCACACTTCTTGTCATAGTTACTCGAACCACGAATGACCCTTCAACGCACCGCCGTCGTTGGGGCCGGCACCATGGGAAATGGCATTGCTCACGTCCTTGCCCTGCACGGCCATCCCGTTATGCTCATCGACCAGGATGCAGACCAGTTGGCGACAGCAACTGACGCGATTGCACGGAACCTCGGGCGTCAGGAAGACAACGGCCACATCGACGCCAGCGACAAGGCAAATGCGCTCGATCGGATATCGACGACGACCAGCACGTCGGACGGGGTGGGGAGCGCCGATCTCGTCGTGGAGGCTGTGCCGGAGTCGAAGGAGATCAAAGCCGACGTCTTTGCGGAGCTCGACCTGTGCGCGCCGGAGGACGCGATCTTGGCGTCCAATACCTCGTCGATTTCCATCACGTGGATTGCCGCGCAGACGGAGCGGCCCGAGCAGGTGATCGGCATGCACTTCTTTAACCCGGTGCCCATCATGGCGCTGGTTGAAGTTGTCCGCGGACAGCGCACCAGCGACGCGACGTTTGACGCAGTGGCCGACCTGGCAGTGGCCCTCGACAAAACCCCTGTTGAAGTCGAGGATTATCCCGGCTTCGTCTCAAACCGGGTGTTGATGCCCATGGTCAATGAGGCCATCTTTTGTGTGATGGAGGGGGTTGCCGAGCCGGAGGACATCGACACGGTCATGACGCTCGGCATGAACCATCCGATGGGCCCGCTCACGCTGGCGGACTTTATTGGACTGGACGTGTGCCTGCACATCCTGGAGGTGCTTCACGAGGAACTTGGCGACGACAAGTACCGACCGTGTCCGCTTTTGCGACGCAAGGTGACGGCCGGTGAGTTGGGGCGAAAGGCCGGGGAAGGGTTCTTTTCCTACGACTGATTCCACCGTTGCTGATACCCGGGGGCGTCGGGCAACGGGGGCCTCACGGGCGTGGATCCTCTGAGCGAGCCCCACCGACACCCGCCCGCCCAATTATGCGTCGTGCTCTTCGTAGGCGGCGATAATTTCTCGAACCAGGCGGTGGCGCACTACGTCCTCGCGCTCCAGGTAAATGAAGTTGATGCCTTCGATGTCCTTCAAAATGTGCTGGACCTGAACCAGCCCACTGTTGCTCCGGTGCTGGAGATCGGTCTGGGTCACATCACCGGTGATGATCGCCTGACTTTTTGGGCCCAGGCGCGTCAAGAACATTTTCATTTGGCTGGTCGTCACGTTCTGCGCCTCGTCCAGGATTACGAACGACGACTTGAGGGTGCGGCCGCGCATGTACGCCAGGGGGACGACCTCCACCCGGTCCTGCTCCAAGTACTCCGCCAGCGTGTCGCGCGGCAGCATATCCCCAAGGGCATCGTAGAGCGGTTGAAGATAGGGGTCGACCTTCTCGTAGAAATCGCCCGGCAGAAAACCAAGTTGCTCGCCGGCCTCTACGGCGGGGCGGGAAAGCACAATTTTCTTAACGCGGTGATCGTTGAGGGCCGCAACAGCCATCGCCACGGCCACGTAGGTCTTGCCGGTGCCCGCGGGCCCAATGGCGAACACCACGTCGTTGGACTGAGCCGAAGACACAAGCCGCTTCTGGTTCGGCGATCGCGGTTTAATGACTTCGCCGTCGGGCGTGAACAAAATGGCGTCGGCGTCGGGGGCCCGTGGCGTCGAGTCCGACCGATCGGAGTCGAAGAGGGCAAGGACGGTGTCGACGTCGTCTTCGGTCAGCGTGTCGTTCCGATCGAGGAGCACCACCATCTCGTTGAACACGCGCTCCACCTTCTCCAGGGTCTCGGCGTCGCCTCGGAGATGGATATCCGTGCCTCGTGCGGTAATGTGGGTTTCTGGAAAGGCGTCCTCGATCTTCCGCAGGTGCACGTCGTTGAAGCCGAAGAGAAGCAGCGGATCGGCTCCTTCGATGCTTAGTTGTTTCTCGGGCAACGGTATGTAAGGTTGTGCAAGAGGCAGTGGAACGGACCCCCACCGGGCGACGGGAGTCATCGGGAAGGTCTTTCCCATACGAGCCCGCTCGGTCTTCGTGCCGGCACCGCAGTAGGTTTTTCAATGGATGTTTCAGGTCGCATGAATCGCTCCCTCACTGTCGAGTTTACCAAAATGCACGGCGCGGGGAATGATTTTATCGTGCTGGACAACCGGTGGTATCGATTCAGTGACGAAGAGCTGTCGGACCTGGCAGCGGCCTGGTGCCCGCGGCGCTACGGAATTGGGGCGGACGGGCTTCTTGCCCTTGCACCGACAGACGCCGAGGCCGTAGCGTACCGCATGCGCTATGTGAATGGGGACGGCTCGTGGGCGACGATGTGTGGCAACGGGGCGCGTTGTCTCGCACGGTTCGCCGCGGAGGCGGGCCTGGAGGGCCCCGAGTTCACATTTGAGTCTGACGCCGGACGCTATCGAGCGGAGGTCCCCCCGGGCGATCAGGCTCCCGTCCGGTTGCACGTGCCTGCCCCGACTCGGCTCACGGCGGACCCCGGCATGGAAACCGACCGGCCGGGCGGCCTCGACGCGGTGCACTTCGTTCACACCGGCACCGAGCACCTCGTCGCGTTTGTTTCGGAAGTCGAGGCCGTTCCCGTCGTAGCGTGGGGCCGCAAGCTCCGGTACGACCCGGCACTGCAACCGGCTGGGGCCAACGTCAACTTTGTTGCGGTCACAGGGGAGGGACTCCGGGTTCGAACGTACGAGAAAGGCGTAGAGGGCGAGACGCCCTCCTGCGGGACCGGTGTGCTGGCCGCTGCCACTGTCGCCGTGGCCGCGGGGCACACATCGCCCGGTCGGGTGGACGTCCGCACCCCTGGGGGACGTCTGCACGTTGGCGTTCCGGAGGCCGGCGACGCAGCCCCCCGCTACCTCGAAGGACCCGTGAGGACGACGTTCCGCGGAACCATTGAGGTCGGGTGAGGAGGGCGGACCCTTATGGCCCGAGCCTACTGGAATTGGCCTCGGTTGTCTTCAATGCGGGCATCCTCTTTGAGGGCTGCAATCCACTGGGAGGAAATTTGCCGCTGCTGCTCCTGGAGAAGCGCCTTCCGAATTTTCTGTCGCTCCTGGTCGGTAAGGGCCTCCGGCTCCTGCATGTCGGTGACCCGCACAACAAAGGCGGCATTTTTCCCTTCCACGACCCGTGAGGTCTCTCCCTCGTCAAGGCCGAAGACCGTTCCGGCAAAAGTCGGATCGTCGCCAATTCCCGGGACGGATTCTGTAGAGAAGGAAATGCCGGACTCGGATCGAAGCTCCGTGCCGAGGGCCTCGGGCAGTTCCGTAAAGTCATTCTGCTCAAGGGCCTGGCGCATCCGTCGGAGTTGGACTTGCTTTTTCTTCTGGAGCTCCACACGAGGGCGGATTTCAGACTGCACGTCCTCAAACGAGCGGTATCCTTCGGGTTGTACGCGAGACGCCTTCACCACGGCGTAGCTGTCGCTGAGGTCGATCACCTCGCTGATGTCGCCTTCTTCGGCTGATTCGAGGAAGTTGGTAAGGCCGGAGCCGCTGCCGAGGCCCGGCACAGAGGATTGTGTGGCCTCGGCCTGCACCTCCTCAACGTCCAGGTCGCGTCGTTCTGCTTCCTCCTGAAAGCTTCCGTCCTCCGACGCGTAGAAGGCGACGTCGTCCAGCGTATTTTCGATATCGGAGAGCGTAGCGCGGCTGGGGCTGAGTTCAAAGGCCAGATCCGCAATCTGGACCGCCTGATCTGTACGGTTCTGAACCTCGATCAGGTGGTATCCGAATTCAGACCGAACCGGTCCCACGAGGTCTCCGGGCTGCGCATCAAACGCGGCGTCCTCAAAAGCGTCGGCCATTTGGCCACGACCAAACCATCCCAGTGCCCCGCCCTCAGAGGCAGAGGGCCCGTCGGAATGGCGCTGGGCCAGGCGCGAGAACGAAGCCCCATTGCGGATGCTGTCGCGAAGCGCCTCCAGTTCAGACGCGGCCTCTGGGTCGGCCTCCTCCGTCTCCAAGAGGATGTGGCGTGCCTGTACAAAAGTCTCATTGGCCGATTGTACGTCGCGGATCTTGATTAAGTGGGCCAGGTCGTTCCCAAAGACGGGACCCGCCATTCGCCCCGGTTCGGGATTCTCGTACACGGCCTCGGCAACCGTCGCATCCATCTCGTCGGGTGTCGCATACGCAGAGGAGAAGGACTGAGCCGACGCATTGTCGGCAAGAAACAGGGAGTCATCTTCTGTGCTCGCAAATTCGTCGCGGAGACTCTCCAGGTCCTTCCGGACGGCGGCCGTATCCTCGGCGGTCGGGAGTTTGGGGAGGGAGACGTACTCCAGCGTGACAGTCTTCTCTTGCTTAAAGTCCTCCCGGTTCTCATCGTAATAGTCGCGCAAGTCGGACTCCGATACGCGAACCGAATCCGACGGAACGGAGGCGTAGCGGAGGGCAGCATATTCAACATCGCTCTGGACATTTTGCCGCCAGTGGTACCGTTTGATGTCCTCCTCGCTCACAAAGACCGTGGACTGCACCAGCGAATTCATTTTCTGCTGGCGGCGCTGCTCGCGGAGGTACTGCTCGAGTTGAATCCACTGCTGCTCGGCCTCTGGATTCTGGGCCATGTTTTCGAGCATTTGATAGTTGATCTGCCCCGACGAATCGGCAAACTGCTGGCGGATAAGCGGGTGCGGGTTCTCCCCGAAGACCATCTCCTCCACTTCTGAATCCGTCACGGAAATGCCCAGGCGCTTCATTTCCATTTCCAGAAGCTGGCTATTAATCAGCTGCTCGTAGGCCTGCTCCCGAATTTGTTCATCCATCTGAGCCGTGATTTGCCCGTCGGATTCTTCCTGGGCGCGCTGTCGCTGCTGCTGTACGGCGTTTTGGAACTCCTGATTGGAAATGGCTTCTCCGTTCACGGTCGCGACATTCTGGCCGGGTTGATTGACCGCGTCGAAGACTTCCGAGTCCTGAAGGGTCCAGATCACCCCGAAAGAGATCACCAAGATCCAGAGAATGACTCCGGTGTTCTCCCGGAGTTTGTTCATCGTACCCATAAGTCCACGTCGGATTCGTTTGCAGGAACAGCGCGTGTGGAGCCCGCCTGATGGAGCGCAACAAGCGAACCTCCACTGTTACATTGGGGACGAACCAATTGTTCGAGCTCGGCCAATACCAAGTGAGGGGCACATGCAGGGGAGACATTCGTTCCTCCAATGTCGCCGTGGCTCATTCCGTACAGGAAGCAGCGGATCGAATAACTGGAAATGACCTTCGAAACGATCCCCTCTCCATGCGCATCGTTCGCCGGTCGACCATTTACACGACGGTCACCGTGGCCCTGGTGGTTGGTGGAGGGGCGGGGGTCATCGGTGCTCAGGCCATTCCCTGGGGGGGATGGATCGGGATCGGGCCGGCAGCGGTCATTTTGCTCTGGGGCTTTCGGAGGAGCGTCCGGCGCTGGCGCTCGGCCCGACGTCCGTTTCCGGACGCCTGGCGTGAATGGCTTCAAGCGCACGTTCCGTTGTACCAGCGGCTGGACGCTGAGGCGACGCACCAGTTTGAGCGCGATGTGCAGTTTTCGATGGAGGAGTACTCCTTTGAAGGGGTGCAGGGCGTGACGGTGACCGACAGTCTGCGCCTGAGTGTGGCGGCGGGCATTGCGGTGCTCCTCCATGGACGCCCCAATTGGGAGCTGCCCGGCAGTCGATCGGTTCTCTTCTATCCCGGCCGGTTTGATGACGAGTACTATGGGGGGAGCCGCGAGGCGGCCTACGATGGAATGGCGCACCAGCAAGGGCCGATCATTTTAACCGCCGCGTCGGCCGAACACAGCTGGGAAACGCCGAACGATGGAGACAATGTGGTGCTCCACGAGCTGGCGCACCTGTTCGACTTCGACAACGAAGGGGCCGATGGTGTGCCTTCCCTCGTGGCCGCCGAGTCCGCGGCTGAGTGGCAGGCGCTCGTCCGAACGGAAATGAAACGGGTCCGCCGAGGCGCGTCCCTGTTGCGCCCCTATGCGGCGGAGGCCCCGTCCGAATTTTTTGCAGTGGCGGTTGAGGTGTTTTTTGAACAGCCGGAGCAGATGGCCTCCCGGCACGAGGAGCTGTATCGGGCCCTGGTGGCCTTTTTTCACCTCGATCCGCGCACCGGTCGCCGAACAGCTGTGCCCGTTGAGGGAAGCGGTGAGCGGGAGGCGGAGGGGGCTACGTGACCGGTCCACCGGCCGAGGGGGAGAGGGACCGATAGGCGTCGGAGTGGAGGGCGTCCTCGATTGCATCGAAGGCCCGCGTCACCTCCGCGCGGGTGTTCCAGAGGAAGGGGGCCATACGGACTACCTCATTCTTCCGGCTATCTGTATAGATGTCGTGCTGTTTCAGGTGCGCGGTCATCTTTTGGGCGTCTGGAATCTCCAGGAGCACCATGGCGCTCCGCGCGTCGGGCGTGCGAGGGGAGCGAAGGGGGATGCCGGCCTGGTCGGCACGCTGGATGGCGTGGGACGTCAAGGAGAGAGAATGCTCGCGGACCTGGTCTAGGCCGCAGTCAAGGAGGAGGCGGACCCCTTCGACCGCGTGGTACATGGCGGCCACGGGAGTGGTGCCACCGAGGAAGCGACGACGCACGTCCGGGTGGGGGTCGGGTTCTTGCCGAAACTCGAACGGGGCGGCGTCCCCAAACCAGCCGGTGAGGCGCGGGGTGAGTTCCAGACCGTCGCGGACGTAGAGGAAGGCGTTTCCGGCCGATCCCGAGGCCTCCTTCAGAAGTCCGCCTACGTAGAGATCACAGTCAAGGTCGCGGACCGCAACCGGCATGGAGCCAGCGGCGTGGTAGCCATCGATCAACAGGAGGGCATCGTGCCTGTGTGCGCGTTCGGCCAGCCTGCGGAGATAAGAGGAAGGCAGTCGTGCCCCCGTGGTAAAGCCCACGTGGCTGACTGCGACCAGGCCCGTTTCCGGACCGATGGCTTCGAGAAGCGCCTCGCGGTCGACCCGGTGGGCATCGGTGGAGGGGATGATGTGGGGCGCCAGGTCCAATATCTCGGCCCACTGTTGCGTGCTATGCAGCACGGAGGGGAAGGCCGTTGCGGGCACAAGCACTTCGGATCCGCGCTCTTGAACTTCGGGGCTGGAGAGGAGGCACTGCACGGTCCAGTGTACACTGGGCTGCCAGATACAGGTGCCGGCAGGGGCGCCGAGGAGGGGCGCAATGAACGTGTCTCCCAGGTACGTGGGAAGGGTCCACCACCCCACGGTCTCGTTGCGATCCGGGCGCCAGTGATTTGGAACCTCGTTCCAGGCATCGACCCCGAGTCTGCGCCAATCGTCGGTGAACCGTTCCATCATGGATGGCACCGTGGTC
This sequence comes from Salinibacter sp., assembly GCA_046498495.1. Classification (GTDB taxonomy): domain Bacteria; phylum Bacteroidota; class Rhodothermia; order Rhodothermales; family Salinibacteraceae; genus Salinibacter. Next base: position 12,584 of record JAWOAQ010000240.1, read on the forward strand.
GGCTGCAGTCCATGCGTAAACGCACGCAGTTCGATCGCGTCCGGCGGGTCGGGAAACCGGTACGGGGCGCGCAGGGGAGGGGTTGGCATAGATGGAGGGGACATGGGGGAGAAACGCAAAAGCTCCTCCCGCCTGTGGGGCGAAAGGAGCTTTTCACGTTCGGAATAAGGAGACGGGGCTATGCGTCCTCCGGAACGACGTGAACGTATTTTCGGTCGCCGCTTCGGGAAAATTCAACGGTTCCATTCCCCTTTGCGAACAGCGTGTCATCGCCACCACGACCCACGTTGTGCCCCGGGTGAAACTTCGTGCCCCGTTGGCGCACAATGATATTTCCGGCCTCGACGAATTCGCCACCGTAGGCCTTGACGCCCAGATATTTTGGATTGGAGTCTCGACCGTTCTGGGTCGAGCCCATGGCTTTTTTGTGTGCCATAACAACCTCGCGGTTCAGTTCGGAAGAGTGCGAGAGAGGGCAAACAGCAGACTACGCGTCGTCCTCGTCTGTCGAAACGGATTCTTCGGCTGAAGACGATTCCTCTTCGGCCTCTGCGGCAGGGGCGGACGATTCATCAGGAGCCGCGCCATTTACGCCGAGCGACTCGATCTGAATCTGCGTGTACTGCTGGCGGTGTCCACGCTTTACGCGATACCGCTTGCGCCGTTTCTTCTTAAACACGATGACCTTGTCGCCCTTTACTTGATCCACCACACGGGCCTGCACCGTGGCCCCCTCAACGGTCGGGGTGCCGAGGGTGATGTCGCCCTCCTCGTCCGAGACGAGCAGAACGCGGTCGAGTGTAAGCTCGTCGTCGACTTCTGCCGAAGCGTGGTAGGGGACGTATAAGGTGTCGTCTTCGCGGACTTTGAATTGCTTGTCTTTAACGTCAACGATCGCGTACATAGGCGTAACTCTGCTTTGGAGCGCCGGGTTGGATACCGACGCGAGAGTGACCGATTTTTGTTGATTGCGACCATCCACCACGTTCCGTTTACGGATCCGTTCCTCCCATGGCCGATGATTCCTTCCCGTTTCGCACGAAAGTCACGCTCCCTGAGGGCCGCACGCTCCCGATTGGCAAGCTCCTTTGCATCGGACGCAACTACGCGGACCATGCGTCGGAGATGGAGAGCGATGTGCCGGATGAGCCGATGGTGTTCCTGAAGCCTGCCTCGGCGGTGATTCGGACCGGCGAATGCGTTCTCATTCCGCCCCAATCCAACGACGTTCACCACGAAATAGAGCTGGTGGCGGTGATTGGCCGCGGGGGCCGCGACATTCCGGCTGCGGAGGCCCTGGACCATGTGGCCGCCTACGCCGTGGGGCTTGACATGACCGCCCGCGACCTTCAGGCCGCCGCAAAGGACCGGCGCCATCCCTGGTCGGTCGCGAAAGGATTTGACACGTTTGCGCCCCTCGGTCCCCTTACGGCCGCCGAAGACGTGGGCGATCCTCAACAGTTGACGCTCCGTCTCGCGGTGAATGGGGAGACCCGTCAGAAGGCCCGCACAGACCGAATGATCTTCTCTGTGGCGACCCTTATTCAGTACTGCTCGCAAATTTTTACGCTGACGCCGGGCGATCTCCTCTTTACAGGAACGCCCGCAGGCGTAGGGGCCGTGTCGGACGGCGATGTGTTGGAGGCGAGCGCCACCCACTGTTCCCCGCTCCGCGTTCAGGTGGAGCATCGATCATAATGCCCATCCAATTCTGGTGATTTATGGACCGATTTGAGAGTCTCGACGCGGTTTTTGATCACGTGTGGTCCTGTGTGACCGCCGGTGCCACCGATCCCGGGCACGCGTTCCGAACGGCTACCGTTGGGACATGCAATGGCACCCGTCCGGCCTTGCGGACCGTGGTGCTTCGAGAGGCCGACCCGGGGGATCGTGCCTTGTCGTTTCATACGGACCGCGATTCCCAGAAAGTCGAGGACATCCGGCGCTGCGACCGTGTGGCGTGGCACTGGTGGGATCCGGGGTCTCGCCACCAGGTGCGCCTCCAGGGCACGGCCCGCATTCATACGGAGGACGCCGTGGCACGTGAGATGTGGGAGGAAGAGGATCCTGCTTCCCTGGCCGTCCACGCCCGGACCGTTCCCTCAGGGGCGGGCCTCGATGCGCCGGACGATGCTCTAAGCGAGGCAGTGCAGGAGGAGCCCATTACGCGAGAAGACGTGGCCTCCGGCCGTGAACACTTTGCTGTCGTTCGAACCGTCGTCGATGTCGTCGACTGGCTTCATCTGCATCCGGAGGGGCACTACCGCGCCCAGTTCCAGTGTCCCCCCGACGCGCCCGTCGAAGGAGAGTGGGTCGCCCCCTGAGTCAGGACGCACAGCGCCCGGCCGCGACGTCAGGCAGACTGGGCGCGGAGGATGTCGAGGGCATGCGCAACGTCTTCCAGGGTCACATCCCGGTGGGTGACCGCCCGTAGGGTATGCGGCCCGAACGGCGTCAGAAGGACCCCTTCGTTCGCCACGGCGTCCGCCACGGCGCTGGCGGTCACCTCTCCTGTCTGAAAGATGACGATATTCGTCTGGACCCGCTGCAGGTCAACAGAGAAGGAGGGCAGGGCGTCGATCCCTTCTGCGAACCGGCGCGCTTTTTCGTGATCCTTCGACAGGTGGGGGCGGTGGTTCGCGAGGGCGTACAGTCCGGCTGCGGCCAGCACGCCGGCCTGCCGCATGCCCCCACCAAAGCGCTTGCGGACCCGGCGCGCCTCTGTGATGAGGGGAGCAGCACCCGCGATGACGGACCCGACGGGGGCGCCCAGGCCCTTTGAGAGAGCGACCCAGGAAAGGTCAAACGGAGCGGTGAGTTCGTGCTCGGGCACCCCGAGGGCGGCGGCCGCATTCCAGAGGCGGGCCCCGTCGAGGTGAACCTTCAGGTCGTGGCTCCGGCCCACTGCTGCGATGGACTGCACGTCGTCCACCGAGTACGTCACCCCACCCGCACGATTGGCTGTATTTTCGACCGACACGACCCCGGTCCGCGGCATCACATCGGCGTCCGGCCGAACGGCAGCATCCACCTGATCGGGCTGTAGGCGCCCGTTGGTGCCGGCGACCGGGCGCAGCTGGATCCCGGAGAGGACACCCGCGGCGCCGGTCTCGTAATTGAAGATGTGCGCGCCCTGCTCCACGATCACCTCATCGCCGGGATCGGTGAGGACGTGGAGGCAAATTTGATTTGCCATGGTCCCCGACGGACAAAACAGGGCCGCCTCCGTGCCGAGGAGATCAGCGACGCGCTCCTGGAGGGCGTTCACGGTCGGGTCTTCGCCGTACACGTCGTCGCCAACCTCGGCGTTCGCAATGGCCTGGCGCATGCCGGGGGACGGCGTCGTGATTGTATCGCTGCGAAGGTCAATCATACATCGGGTGGGGGTTGAGGAACACGATCCAGTCTGCCAGCAGGCAGATGCAGCGTTGGCGGCGTCAAGGCGACGGACGGGACGTGGACAAAGGAAGGGGCTCCAGGTTTGACATCCGCCGGAGAATGATCCGCTGGTACCATCGCATGGTTTGCGGCCGGCGCACCCGTGGGTTGGGGAGGCAGGCTGCCAGCCCGGCGGACTGGGACGCGGTAAGGGAGGCCGCGGGCTGTCCGTAATGATACGCTGCCCCCTCGGCGACGCCGTAGACTCCGGGGCCCCACTCCACGACATTCAGGTGCAACTCGAGGATGCGCTGCTTAGAGAGAAGAAGCTCGGCCAGATACGCCAGCGGGACTTCGAGCGCCTTCCGAAGGTAGGTGCGGTGGGTGGTCAAAAACAGATTCTTGACGAGCTGCTGCGTGATCGTGGAGGCGCCCCGCAGGTCCTTCCCGCCCTGATACTCCCCGATGGCATCCTCTACCATCGACCAGTCGATGCCGTAATGGGTAAAAAAGCGGCTGTCTTCCGCGGCCACCACGGCACGGGGCAGCGAGGGGGCCATGTCGTGAAGGGGGATCGGCTCATAGCGGCGCTCCGGGGGAAGTCCCTCTCTCCAGGCCTCGACATTTCGCTGAAGCTGGACGCCCGTAATGGGGGGAAAGACGGCCCCGTATGCGGCCAGGAGGAGCCCGCACACGCCCAGGTACGTCGCCACTGCTGCGAAGAAGCCCACCAGGACGGCCCGGAGTCCCTTTCGAACGAAAACAAAGAAACCCGGAGACGCGGGCGCATTCTGAGAGTCGGCCACGGGCCTGGGCCTCAGCTATCGAGAAATATCAACAATCTTGAGGCGCACCGTCCCGGCCGGGACCTCAATCTCGACCTCGTCCCCTTCTTCTTGTCCCAGCAGCCCCTCCCCAATCGGGCTCTCAATTGATATTTTGTTCTCCGAGACATCAGCCTCCTGCTCCGAAACCAGCGTATAGGTCTGCTCGCTGCCCGTGTCCAGGTTCTCAACAGTCACGTCCGACAAAATGTAGGCTTTGCTGTCGTCGACTGTCGACTCGTCAACGATGCGAGCACGTGCAATGGTATCTTCGATCTCCGCAATTTTGGCCTCCAACTTGCCCTGCTCTTCTTTTGCAGCGTCATATTCTGCATTTTCGGAAAGGTCGCCCTTTGCCCGTGCTTCTGCAATTTCATCCGCGATACGAGAGCGCTCTTGAGTGCGGAGGCGGTGAAGCTCTTCCTTGAGATCTTCAAGCCCCTCTTCGGTCATGTAAACGGTCTTGTCGTCAGCCATACTGAGTCGGTCCGATGAAAAGATCAGTGCAGAGCGGCCGCATCGCCATGGGCCAAAAAAGGAACGCCACGGCCCGGGGGGCAGCGGCGTCGATCGGGTGGAACTGATAAACCCGACCCCTTATACCCGCTTTGTGCCACAAAAAGTTCCAGGTTTCACGAGTGGAATTACCACCCCACGGTAGCCCCGGCGGCTGTGGATGGCTCAGCGCCGGCGGATTGAGGCTGTGGCAAGACCCGACGGGCCTGCCACCACCGGGTCTGCCAGTACGGAGCCTGGAGGGATGAAACGGACACCCCGCCCTGGCTCGATGCATGAAGGAAATCTCCGTTGGACAAATACATGCCGACGTGTCGGCCCGTGCGGGTGTCGACCCGAAAGAACACCAGGTCGCCCGGTTGGAGATCGTCTGGGGAAACAGACGCGCCGATTTGCGACTGTTCGGCAGTGGTCCGAGGAAGAGACTGGTCCAGGCTGTCTCGATAGATTGTCTGCACAAGCCCGGAGCAGTCCACACCGTCCTCGCTCGTTCCACCCCACTGATGAGGCGTTCCGTCCCACTCCTCGGCCGCAGCGTGAAGAACATGGGCGTATCGCTCGGTTGCCTCCAGGCGAGGAGCCCCCGTTGGCGTGTTTCCCGGATCGAGCGTCCTTGTCGTACCGCATGCGCCAATCAGAAGGGCACAGATCACAAGTCCAATGGACCCCGATAGAAGCCGCATTGGCAGGATGTAAAGAAATGGGAGCGTAGATGGACAGAACGTACGGGACCCATCCTCCGATCTCCAGTGGGTTCCGTAACGGCACCGAAAAACGGAGCGAACGACCCGTCGAAAAAGGATCAACAACCCCTCTGGAATGTTGAGAGCCCGACATCCGCGTACCGTTGATGGAATCCAATTTTCTTAGCACAGACCCAACCGCCCACTATGCCCTACCCGAAGGCCATGGTCGAACCCATGCGTGAAGAACTCACCCGACTTGGGTTCGATGAGCTTAGAACCCCCGATGAGGTAGATGCCGCCTTTGAACAGGCGGGAGACGAGACGATGCTTCTCGTCCTAAACTCCGTGTGCGGCTGTGCTGCTGGGAGCGCCCGTCCCGCCACCGGTCTCGCCCTGGAGGCCGAGCCCCAGCCGGATCACCACGTTACAGTGTTTGCGGGACAAGACGTTGAGGCGACCGACCACGTCCGCAACACGTATCTGCCCGGAATCCCGCCGTCCTCGCCCTTCATCGCATTGTTTCGCAACGGGCAGCCTGTTTACGTGGTGGAGCGCACGCACATCGAAGGCCGCAGTCCCAACGCAATTGCTTCGGATCTGGTGACGGCGTTTGAGGCTTATTGTGGGGACGAAGCCCCCCCGGCCGATGCGCCGTCCCGTCCCAACGCACAGGCCGACGCGGGCAACGACCGACCATCCACGTTCCGATCGATCAACTAAAGGGGGCCACGCACATCGGCTCCCGTGTCCTGAAAGAAAAAAACGGGCAGGTCCGACCGGCGGGCCTGCCCGTTTTGCGTTCACTCCCGGAATTCTCGTGATTGTCTAGAGAATGTACTGGCTGAGGTCACGGCTCGACGCGATGGAGCTCAGGCGCTCCGTCACCATCTCCGCATCGACAGTGACTTTTGTGCCCGGTTCAATTTGCTCGGGCACATCGAAGAGCAGGTCTTCGAGAAGCGTGGTGAGTACCGTGTGCAGCCGGCGGGCCCCAATGTTTTCGACGTCGGCGTTCACTTGGGCGGCGATCCGGGCCAGTTCGCGCACGCCCTCATCCTCAAACTCAATTGTCACGTTTTCGGACCGAAGCAGCGCCCGGTATTGCTTAATGAGCGCATTCTTCGGCTTCGTGAGGATCTGGTAGAAGTCTTCCTCGTCGAGGTTGTTGAGCTCGACGCGAATCGGGAAGCGCCCCTGGAGCTCGGGGATCAGGTCGCTGGGCTTCGACGAGTGAAACGCCCCGCTGGCAACGAAGAGGATGTGGTCGGTCTTAACCATGCCATGCTTCGTCTGCACGTTGGATCCCTCCACGATGGGGAGGAGGTCACGCTGAACGCCCTGGCGGGACACCCCCTGCCCGGAGCCCTCGTCTCGGGTGCGGGTGCCGCTGGCCACCTTGTCGATTTCGTCGATGAACACGATCCCGGCCTGTTGGACGCGCTCCAGGGCGTCCTCTTTGACCTGATCCATGTCGATCAGCTTTTGCGCCTCCTCCTGCGTGAGGATCTCGCGGGCTTCTTCGACTGTCACGCGGCGGGTTTTGCGGCTTTGCCCGCCCAGGTTGCCAAAGAGTTCCTGCAGGTTCACGCCCATCTCTTCCATTCCCATTGGGCCGAACACCTGCATCATGGAGGAGGAGTCCGTGCTGACCTCAATCTCGACCTCGCGGTCGTCGAGGTCCCCGCGCTCCAGCTTATCCCGGAATTTTTGGCGGGTGCGTTCGCGAAGGCTTTCGCTCCCGCTCGCGGTCTCAGACGTGTCGGCGTCCTGGAGGGTAAAGCCGGGCTCCGCGTCCGACGCCCCGTTGTCTTCCCCCGAGCGTGCGCCGTCGTCCTGGGGCGGGATGAGAATGTCTAGGATGCGCTCCTCGGCCAGCTCGCGGGCCCGGTCCTGCACCTCTTCCTTGTGCTCCTCCTGCACCATGTTCACGGCAATGTCGGTGAGGTCGCGGATCATGCTGTCCACGTCGCGCCCCACGTAGCCGACCTCGGTAAACTTCGAGGCTTCGACCTTGATGAAGGGGGCGCGGGCCAGGCGGGCCAACCGACGGGCAATCTCGGTTTTTCCGACGCCGGTCGGGCCAATCATGATGATGTTGTTGGGCATGATCTCGTCCCGCATCTCCTCAGGAGCGTTCTGCCGGCGCCAGCGATTGCGAAGGGCGATGGCGACGTTTTTCTTCGCATCGTCCTGGCCGATGATGTACTTGTCCAGTTCCTCGACAATCTGCCGGGGGGTGAGTTCTTCGACGTGATTTGTGATGTTTGGCATAGGAACAGTGGCGTCGTAAGGCAACTCGAAAGAGAAACTACCGGGCGTCCTGAGCGGAGGTGGTCGTGTCGGAAACGTCGGACGAGGGGGCATCGTCGTCCTGCGCGTCGTCGTCGCTCGTGGGGGACGGTTGGGCGAGCGCTTCGTCCATGAGGTGCTCGTCGTAGGCCACGGGGGCGTCGTCGACCGACGCATCCTCTGTCGCCTCGTCCGGGGACGACTCGGACTCGGTTGTCTCAGGAACATCGGCGGCAGAGCCGTCCCCAGTTGGGGGAGCGGTGGAATCAGAGGCCGAGGAGGTGAGGCCCTCCGAGCGAATCGCCCGAACGTCGGGGTGGTCGTCGTTCAAAATGAGCACAGTATAGTCGTACGGGTGCCCTTCTCGCTTCTCCAGGCGGGCCGCGCCGGCGGCCTCGAGTTCGCCCACCAAGGCTTTCGGATCGTGATCGGGGCCGAGCACCTCTGAGAGTTTGCGGAGAAGGGGGGTCAGATAGACCTCATCGTACTGTCCGAAGTGTTCGTCCGTAATGGCGACGGTGCGCCGGGCGGTTGGGTTGGCCAATTCCTGGTACCGACGGGGCGGTGGGGCCCCGACAACCCCTCGGCGACTGCGCGAAGGGGAGTTTTGCGGCGCGTTCGCCAGCAGGTCCTCACGCGAGTCCTGGCTTAACAGGTTGCGGGCGTCAAGGTACAAATCGTCTTCTGCGACGGCCGGGGTGTTTTCGTTTTGGGGGGGATTGACGGCCGCGACCAAAACGCGCCGCCCCTGCTCCCGGATGTGACGGGCGAGGGGAAGATAGGGCCGGTTTCCCGTTACGATGACAGCGGTCTGAATATCATTCCGGGTGGCCAAAAATTGCGTCACGTCGATTGTAAGTTGAAGCTCCGACGCGTTTCGCTGGGTCTGGTTCGAAACGTACGTGGGCGCAAACCCGAAGCCGTACAGGCGTGACGGCACATCGTCCTCGTCGTCCTGCATCCGAGAATCGAATGCACCATAGGCGCGGCCGAGGATCGTGGGGGTGTCGTCTCCTTCTTCGAGGTAGCGGCAGACCTCTTCGAGAATTTCGAAGGCGTACGAACTAGTGCGCTGGTTGGTCGAGCTTTGGGACGTGAGAACAGCGTGCAGGTTGTCGTAGTCGAGAAACATGGCCGCCCGGTGGGTCGGGCTGTCGGTATTGGACGAAACAGTTAGCATAGAATCAATGGGGGATGGATCGGGCAAAATTGAACGCACCGGAGCCCCGACGCCGCACTTAGTCGTCCGTCTCGGCGTCAATTTCCATGATGGTGCGGTTGTGGTTTGTGTAAATACAAATATCGGCAGCAATCGCGAGCCCCTTCTCTACAATTTCGGGGGCGGTCAGGTCATCGCCTTGTTGGAGGAAGGCTCGGGTGGCCGCCAGGGCAAACGGGCCGCCGGATCCAATCGCGACGATGTTGTCGTCGGGTTCAATGACATCGCCACTTCCACTGATAAGTAAAAGCCGGTGGGAGGAGGCGACGACGAGGAGGGCCTCAAGCCGCCGGAGGTACTTGTCGGTGCGCCACTCTTTGGCGAGTTCAACGGCGGCGCGGGTCAGGTTGCCCCCAAACTCGCGAAGTTTTTCCTCGAACCGCTCAAAGAGTGTGAAGGCATCGGCCGTAGAGCCGGCAAATCCGGCTAGCACCTCGCCGTCGTACAACGACCGCACCTTCTCGGCTTTGTGCTTCATCACCGTTTCTCCCATCGTCGCTTGTCCGTCGGATCCGACGGCGATGCGTCCCTTGTGGCGGACGCCCAGGACAGTCGTGGCGTGGGGAGAGTCGGTGGACGGATTCATAGGACGGGCGTGGGAGTCAGAAAAAAGCTAGAGGCGATTGGGAATCCGGGAAGCGTCGAACCCGATGCGGCCCGGGGAAACTATCTTCCCTCAACGTCGAGTCGAGCCGGGGGTTCGTGCCGGAGGGGAGCAAAGCGACCCTTCTTTGTAAAACTTTCCCCTTGACCCGCGAGGATGACCTTCCGGGCGGCGCATGCGTCTCTCGGTTCAAAGCGGCAGCCGCGCGAGGGCATTGACGATGACATCCTGTGCGGATTGGGCCTGTTCTGCGTCGGCGAGGTGGTGGTTGCAGAGCAGGGCAAAGGCCAAGGGCGTGCCCTGAGCGGTGGTGACGTATCCACTCAGGGTACTAACGTTGGAGAGAGTACAACAGGAGCGCAAAAGAGCTGGTGCCCGGTATTGAACTCAACAAAAGCATATACAATACAGGTATA
>JAWOAQ010000187.1:0-9969 GCA_046498495.1 Salinibacter sp.
GTCCCCTCGTAGCCGGTCGACAGGAACTGCCGCGTGGCACGGTCGAGCACCTCCGCGGGATCAAATTCTTTGGGGCGAGGCATGAGAGGATGAGCACCTGATGAGCGCCGCGTGGACATCCTCACACGAGCGGCGGCCCCGCAACGATCCGGTCCCCCTCGGGAAACGACCAAACTGGACCGTCCATTCCAGAAATAATTGCCTCGACGCCCATCCCCTCCTCTAAAGCACCCCTCTTCATGAAGGCCATTGAACTTGACGTTGGTAACGACACTGTCGACGCCTTTCGTACCGTAGAGCGCCCCGTCCCCGATCCCGGCCCCGGACAGGTGCGCGTGCGCCTGAAAGCGGCGTCGCTCAACTACCGCGACCTGTCGGTGGCGCGGGGCACCTACCCCGGCACCGACGGCGACACGAGCGTCGTCCCGCTGTCGGACGGCGCCGGGGTGGTCGACGCCGTAGGCGAGGGCGTCACCCGCTTCGAGGCAGGCGACCGCGTGACGAACACCTTCTCGCAAGTGCCGACGGACGCCCCGCCGTCGGCGGACCGACAGGCCCTCGGCCTCCCGCTCGACGGCACGCTTCAGGAGCAGCGGGTCTTCCACGAAAACGGCCTGGTGCACGTCCCCGAGACCCTCTCGCTGGAACAGGCCGCCACGCTCCCCTGCGCGGCCCAGACGGCCTGGCACGCCCTTTTCGGGGCCGGGCGGCCCGTGCTGCCGGGGCAGACGGTGCTCACGCTCGGCACCGGCGGCGTCTCCACCTTCGCCCTCCTCTTTGCGAAGGCGGCCGGGGCTCGCGTGCTCATCACCTCCTCCAGCGACGACAAGCTGGAGCAAATGCGGGCCCTCGGGGCGGACACGACCATCAACTACGAGCGCACGCCCGACTGGCACGAGGCCGTGCAGGACGCCACCGACGGCCGCGGCGTCGACTGCGTGGTGGAAGTCGGCGGCGCCGGCACCCTGGAGCGCTCGATGCAGGCGGTAGCGCCCGAGGGCAAGATCGGCCTCATCGGCGTCCTGACGGAGGCGGAGGAAAACCCGAGCCCCTACCCGCTCATGCAGCGGCGCGCCCATCTGCACGGCATCTACGTGGGCGACATCGAGCATCCGCTCGACTCGTTCCGCGCCATGAACGCTGCCATCGACGCCAACGATATTGAGCCGGTCCTTGACCGCACCTTCGACATTGAATCGGTCCCGGAGGCGTACCAGCATCTGGCCGAGGCCGGCCACGTGGGCAAAGTGGTCGTCACGATCTGAATCGGCCTCCCTCCGTCTCGTGGTCCGGGCTCGTCGGTCAGCGGCGGGAACGTTCGCCCGTGCCCTGAATGCAACAGGTCTCTAACGCGCCGTCCCTTTCTCTCGGACGGCCCCGCTGTCCGTTTTCCGCATCCCTCCCCCGCCCGCCATGGAGCTGATTGAAGACCTCGACGTGCTCGATGAGGACCGCGTTCGCCAGCGCGAGGCCGGCGACGCCCCCGACGACGACCTCGACCGCGTGAAGCACGGCTACGACGCCACCGCCGGCGACAAACAGGTCTACATCGAAACCTACGGCTGCCAGATGAACGTGAACGACTCCGGCATCGTGGCGTCGGTGCTCGAAGAGAGCGGCTACGGCCTTACGCGCGAAGAAGAGGAGGCCGACGTCGTGCTCCTCAACACGTGCGCCATCCGGGAAAACGCCGAGCAGAAGATCCGTACGCGCCTCGGGATGCTGCGGGCCCGAAAAAGGGAGCACGACGGCGAGCTCATGCTGGGCGTCCTCGGCTGCATGGCCGAACGCCTTCGCGAAAAGCTGCTGGAGCAGGAGGACCTGGTGGACGTGGTGGTGGGGCCGGACGCCTACCGCGACCTCCCGCGCCTCCTCTACGAGGCGGACGCCACCGGCCAGGCCGCCGTCAACGTCCAGCTCTCCAAGCAGGAGACGTACCAGGACATCCAGCCCGTGCGCTACGACTCGAACGGCGTGAGCGCCTACGTCTCCATCATGCGCGGCTGCGACAACATGTGCACCTTCTGCGTGGTCCCCTTCACGCGGGGCCGCGAAGAGAGCCGCCCGGTGACCACCATCCTCTCCGAGGTCGCCCAGCTGGCGGAGGAAGGATACAAGGAGGTCACGCTTCTCGGCCAGAACGTCAACTCCTACCACTACACCGACGAGAACGGCGCGTCGGTCTCGTTCCCGGAGCTCGTCGACCGCGTCAGCCGGGTCTCGCCGGAGATGCGTGTGCGCTACTCCACGAGCCACCCCAAGGACTGCACGGAGGCCCTTCTCAAGGTGCACCGCGACCGGCCCAACGTCTGCAACTACATCCACCTGCCGGTGCAGCACGGCAACACCGAGGTGCTCGACCGCATGCGCCGCACCTACACCCGCGAGGAGTACTTGCAGCTCATCGAGCGCGGGCGCGATCTGTGCCCCGACATCTCCTTCTCCACCGACATCATCGCGGGCTTCTGTGGCGAGACCGAAGAAGAGCACGAGGACACCCTCTCACTCATGGAAGAGGTGCGCTACGACCACGCCTACATGTTCAAGTACAGCGAGCGGCCCCAGACCTACGCCGCGCGCAAATTCGAGGACGACGTGCCCGAAGACGTGAAGCAGCGCCGCCTCGAAGAAATCATCACGCTCCAAAACGAGCACGCGAAGGCGAGCAACGAGGCAGAAATTGGACGCGTCCACACTGTGCTCGTCGAGGGTACCAGCAAGAAGAGCGACGAGCAACTCTTCGGACGGACGGACACAAACAAGGGCGTCGTCTTCGACCGCGCGGACTACGAGAAGGGCGACTACGTGAAGGTCCGCATCGAGGACTGCACCTCCAGCACCCTCCTGGGCACGGCCCTCGAAAAGACGACGCTCGAGGAGGCGGCACGCACCAACTCGATCACGACGACGCCCGTGGCTGCGTAACTGCTGCAATGCAGATCCTACGAGTGCCGTGGACTTCCATCCATACTTTGATCGGAGTCGAAACTGGCACCCGAACGTGACGCGGGATATTGCTGAGGAAATCGCTGCGTCATACGAGCATGAGGAGACACAGGATGACGGTCGAATTCGCCGCTGGGGCTACAGCACGGACCTCGACAAGTACGTACGGGTTATCCTCCTCCCCGACGGCAACACAATCTTAAACGCTTTCCCTGATCGGGATTACGAGAGGAAGTACAAGCCATGATTTTAACCTACTATCCCGACATCGATACTTTAGATGTCGATTTTCATATACCGGATGGAGAGAAGTTTGACTCTCTACAGGAAGCACGGGACACTGCCCAGGAAGTTGTGTCGCGGACGAGGATTCCGCAGGAAGGCTCCGAGACGTACGACGCAGATCCTACTGGCCAAACACATGCCCATTACAGAGACGACAAGCTCGCAGGGTTGACAATCGAGCATGCTAGTGTGCGTGCACCAGAAGCCTGGAACATTCCTTCTCTTCGGAAAGAGGCAGCAAAGGTCGCGGCCTCAACAGGACGTATTGTTGAGCGAATCACCTACGATCTACTGTCGAATCGAAAATCGATTCACCAAGGGGGGCTCGGTCCTCAATCTCCTCACACGTCGGACGAGGCCGTACAGGAGTTCAACGAAATGATTGACGAGATCGAAGCAGCATCGGCTGCCGCGTAGCGTTGACACGGATTTCCCGGCGGCCTTGAAACGTTGCCCCGCCCCTGGGATTGCCGTAGGCGCGTCATCTCCCTCATCCGCTCCCGCCCCCCCGCATGCTCATCTACGAAGTCAACCTGACCGTCGCCGAGGACGTGGCTCCGCGCTACAGCAGCTGGCTCCGCGAGCACATCCGCGACATGCTGAACCTGGACGGCTTTGAAGCCGCCGTGTGGTTCGACTGCCACGAGGACGCCGACGCGGCCCCTGAGGATGCCGAGCCCACCGACCCGCGCACGTGGACGGTCCACTACCAGGTGCGCAACCGGGAGGCCCTGCAGGCCTACTTCGACGAGCACGCCGGGGCGATGCGGCGCGAGGGCGTCGAAAAGTTTGGCGACCACGTCGAGACAAGCCGGCGCATTTTTGAGCAAAAACGCCTCTTCGGGGGAGGCGGAGGCGCGGCGTAGCCCGCCGTCCGCCGCACGGAAGGACGCGTGATGGGATCTTCAACGCTCCTGTGCCCACCCACGGATCCTCAGGACGCAGCGCGGGTGTGATACAGAAGCGGCCCCCGACATTGTGGCAGTCCACAGTCCGGGAGCCGGTTCCTTCCTCTCTGCAGTACGGAGTTTTCGTCCCAACCCATGGACCGCGCCTCTATTCAGGACCGCTTCGGCATCGTTGGCGAGTCCGACGCCATTACGAACGTCATCGACCGCGCCCGCCAGGTCGCCAAAACCGACATCACCGTCCTGCTGCAGGGCGAGAGCGGCGTGGGCAAGGAGCTGATTGCCCAGATGCTCCACGAACTGTCCATGCGCCGCCACGACCCCATGGTGGTCGTCAACTGCGGTGCGATCCCCGAGGGGCTCATCGAAAGCGAGCTGTTTGGGGCCGAGAAAGGCGCGTACACCGGGGCCGTCGAGCAGCGCGTCGGCTACTTCGAAGAGGCCGACGGCAGCACCATTTTCCTCGACGAGATCGGCGAGATGCCAAAGGCCGCCCAGGTGCGCCTCTTGCGCGTGCTGGAGAACGGCCGCTTCAGCCGCGTGGGTGCGTCCCAGCAGCAGGAGGTGGACGTCCGCGTGGTGGCCGCCACGAACAAGGACCTGGCCGAGGAGGTGCGGGAAGGCCGCTTCCGAAAAGACCTCTACTACCGCCTCAGCACGGTGCTCATCGACATTCCGCCGCTTCGGGAGCGAACGGAGGACATCCTGCCCATCTTCGAAAGCTTCCTCCACCGCTTCTCAAAAGACTACAACTCCTCCCGCAAGCGCCTGACCGAGGACGCCGTTGAGTTGCTGGAGTCATACCGCTGGCCCGGCAACGTGCGCGAGCTCCGCAACCTGGCCGAGCAGGCCACCGTGCTGCTCCGCGAAGACGAGGTTTCGGCCGCCGACCTGCGGCCCCTCCTCCGCGACATTGGACAGACCGAGCCCTCAACCGACCTGGTGCGCGTCGACGAGCAAGAGCAGCGGCAGCGCGAAGACGACGCGGGCAACGACGTGCGCCAGCGCGAGCTGCTCTACCGCGCGATCCTGGAAATGCGGATGGACCTCCGCGAGATGAAAGACCAGATGCAGTCGCTCTTGTCCGACGTGGGCGTGGTCGTGCCGCGCGAAGTGGCCGAGCGCGGCGACTTCCCCAGCGACTACGACGACTTTGTGGTCGTCCGCAACGCTGACGACCCCGGCCCGGCGGGCCGCCGCTCTCCCCGCCCCGACAGCCCCGAGGAGGTCGACTCCCTCATCCGGGACGTCGTCTACGAGGTCGATGAGGACGGCCCGGCCCGGCCTACCTCGCGCCACGACCCCCGTTCGGCTTCCCGCCCCCCCTCAGAGCCGTCCGCCCCCCCGCAGGCCGCAGCGTCGGACGCCCCCGCCGAGCTGGACGAGAGCCCCGACGACGAGCCCGAGGAGCTGCCCACCCTGGAAGAGGCGGAAAAGAACCTCATTGCCCAGGCCTTGAAGCAGTTCAATGGCAACCGTCGCAAGACCGCCGAGGCCCTCGGCATCAGCGAGCGCACCCTCTATCGCAAGCTCAAAGACATCGATGAAGACCTGTAGTCGGAGGGGGTGCGCGCGAGAACGCGGGAGCACGGGAACGGGCGTCCGTTTTCCCCCTCGCTCTCGCCCTCGGGCCGCATCGCTCCTCCAAAGCAAATCGAAGAGGCGACGCTGGGCCCTGCTGCTCGTGGGGATCGTCCTTAGCAGCCTGCTTTCCGGCTGCGCCTTCTACAGCTTCACCGGAGCAAGCATTCCGTCGCGCCTCGACACCATTTCCATCCCCCTGGCAGAGGACAACACCTCCAACCCCGTCACCTCGCTGGGGCGCGACCTCACAAACCTGCTCACGGACCAGTTTGTTGGCCGTACGCGCCTGTCGCTCAACAACAACGAGCCCGACGCCGACGCCGTCCTCACAGCCCGCATCCAGCAGTATACCAACGAGCCCACTGGCGTGAGCGGCGACGAGCAGGCCTCCACCAACAGCGTGCAGATTCGGATTCAGGCGCGGTACTACGACCAGGTCGAAGACTCTACCCTGGTGGACCAGTCGTTCACCGGCTCCGCCGACTACGATCCCTCGGAGGCCGGCGTGGCGGGCGAACGAGAGGCCGCGCAACTGGCCCTGGAGCGCGCCGCGGAGGACATTTTCACGTCTGCGACATCAAACTGGTAGCCCTCCCCACGCTCGCGCCCCGCCCCAGCAAAGACGAACGGGCCCGGGCTATCCTCGCCGCTCTTTTTGGGCCTCCTCGGCCTTCTCCATGAGCCGCGCAAAAAACCCTTTGGAGCCAGCCTCGCCATCCGACTGTCCGTTGGACAGGGCCCCATCGTCGTCTTTCTCCTGCTCCAGCTGGTAGTTGATCCACTTCTGCTGGGCCGCCGTCACAATGTTGTAGAAGAGATAGTACAGGCTAAGGGCGGACGCGAACCGGTTGAAGATAAAGAAGATCACCGCCGGCATCGCATACATAAACACCTTGGCCTGTCCCCCGGCAGCCCCTCCGCCGGCCGACTGCATTCGCATCGTCACGATCATGGCCAGGCCCATCAGCAGCGTAAAGCCCGCCACATAGTCGCCGTAGAACGGAATCTCGAAGGGCAACTGCAGAATCTTGTCTGGCGCCGAGAGGTCGGCCGCCCAAAGGAAGCTTTCCTGCCGCAGCTGGATCGACTTTGGAATAAACTGATAGAGCGAAATCAGGATGGGGTACTGCAGGAACATGGGCAGGCATCCCCCAAGCGGATTGACCCCCGTCTCGCGGTAGAGGTTCATCATCTCCTCCTGCTGCTTCTCGGGGTCGTCCCCGTACTCGTCCTTGATCTCCTGCATCTTCGGCTGCAGCTCCCGCATCTGCGCCATGCTGCGATAGGACGACTTCGTAAGCGGGTACACCAGGGTCTTGATAAACACCGCCATCAGGATGACGACCACGCCGTACGGAAGGCCGCCGCCCAGCAGGCCGCCGCCCAGCCACCACGGCAGCTCCCCCCCGAGATACGTGAGCATCGGGATGTAAATCCAGGTGGCGAGGGGCTTGGTCATCCACTCGAACCAGTCCCAGCCGTAGTCCACCATGTCGTAGAGCGACCGTCCGTAGGCCGCGAGCCGGTTGTACTCAATGGGCCCGGCGTAGAGGTGGAACTGGTCGGTATGAGACGGGCCCACGGGCCGCGACATCTGGAGGCGCCCGGTAATGTTTTTGACGGGCGCCGCGCTGCTCGTCCGCGATTCTTTTACGCCGGATAGCGTCGCCCCCTGGACCTCCGTGGGCTCATCCGGCATCAGGGCCGCGGTGAAGTACTTGTTCTTCACGGCCATCCAGGAGACATCGCCACTCAGAGTTGTCTCCCCCTGGTCCTGATCGGTCAGGAGGAGGCTTTCGAGGCTGCCGCCGGTCCAGGCGTACAGGCCGGTATACTGAAGTTCATCTTCCTCCCCGCCCTCGGAGTACGGCATGGCACCGTACCAGTTGAGCGTGTAGCCGTCATCGGTCGTGAAGCTCGACGGGTTTTCCTGCTCAATGTCGAGCCCCAGATCGTAGTCGTCCGGGTGGAAGGTGTATGTTTGCCGGAGCGCCCCGTCGCCCAACGGCGCCTCGAACGTGAGAGAGCGCGCTTCGTCGTCCACGCGGATCGTATCGGCATCCACGTTGGGGGTAAAGTAAAGCGACCGTGTGTCGACGCGCCGGTTGGTGGGCGTCGTGAAGGAGAGGGCCAGCGTGCCGCCCGCCGTCGTATCGACGAGCTGGACGGGATCCTCCTGGTTGAACTGCAGATATTCTTTGAGGGTGAGCTGCTCAACCGTGGCCCCTTTCGTGGACACCTCCGCCGTGTAGAGGTCCGTCTCCACCACGATTGTACGATCCGTCCCCTCCAGAGCAGCGGCCGTCACCGAATCCTCCGGCGGCGTTTCGACCTCCGATTCCTGAGCCGTCGTGCGGCTGGGCGTCGCATCGGCGTCCGCCGTATCTGCCGGCGCGGTGGTGTCGGGCGCCTCGGCGGTTTGCTCCTGCTGCTGCGTCGTATCACTGGCGGACCCGGCCTGATCCGGCGGGGGCGGACTAAACCAGAAGGTCCAGGCAAACAGAATGATCGCCACCAGCACCGTCGCAATGATGACGTTGCGCTGGTCCTCGGACGAGTGCTGACGGGAAAGCGGAGAAGCCACGGGCGATCCAAACGATTAATGAACACGGGACACCCGCACTGGATGGAGGCGAAGGGCCTCGCGATTCCGCGGAGTGCCAATCCACAACAGGTCGATACGCGTACGATCCGCCGGCGTGCCCCCCGGCATTTCAAAAAGGTGTAGGAATCAGGGGCCGTCGGCGGCATCCGGCGTGTCGGACGCGAGGCCGTTCGCGGGCGCCACGCGGCGGGCGGCTTGGTGCAGGGCCTGGGGAAGGTCGTCCCAAAGGGCCTCGGGCCGGGCCGGGTCGCCTCGGAACAGGATCATGACGATGAGCGCATCGGGCCGCCTCGTGAACGGGTCCGTGAGGGTGTGCTGATGCACGCGATAGACCTCTCGGAGAAGGCGCCGCACGCGGGTGCGCTCGACGCCGGGATCGGCGCGGCGCCCGGGCGCAAAGCCAACCTGTACAGGCACGTCGTGCCCAAGGGCCTCACGGTCGACGGTGCGAAACAGAAGCCGCACGCAGCCGACGGCCACCGTGCCCACATCGTCCCGGCTGCGGTCAAACAACGAGCGGATCAGCCGCCGCCGCTTGAGGCGGTGGGAGCGGGGAAACGTGTAGCGACGGTCAGAGTCGCGCTGGTCGGGGCGATCGGGCACGGAGACGGGCGCTACACAGGCTTGCCGGAGTCCTCGTCGCTGACCGAGAGCTTCTCACGGCCCTTCTTGCGGCGCCGCTTGATGATTTCGCGGCCCTCTTTTGTCTTCATGCGCTCAAGGAATCCGTGCTTCTTCTTGCGCTTTTTCTTGCTGGGCTGGTAGGTGCGCTTTGGCATAGCGGGGATGGAGAACCATGAATGAACAACGCGAACGAGTCCAACGAGGCGCCCCGACGGATGTTTTCCCCCGGGCGTGCAAAGCGGCCGTTAAGGCGTTTCCGCATTGCCCGGACCGGCGGGAACGGACGCCGCCGGCTTGCATTGAGGGATTTGCAAGCGGGAGTAGCTCAGTGGTAGAGCATCAGCTTCCCAAGCTGAAGGTCGCGGGTTCGATCCCCGTCTCCCGCTCCGCATCCATTGTGGATTTTCGGTTTTGGATTGGGGATACCGCCGCTCCACTCCCACTCCAAAATCCGCAGTCCGAAAGTCCCAATCGGTCGGGGCGGTTAGCTCAGCGGTTTAGAGCACCTGCCTTACAAGCAGGAAGTCGCTGGTTCAAATCCAGCACCGCCCACCCCTTTAAGCACCCTCAGACGGCCACAGACGCCGGTTCGAGGGTGCTATTTTTGTTTGGGTCTTGCCACGAAATGACATCTGACGACACGATTTGTAGAACATATGTAGAACTCGTCCTGCGAGGCCCGCGCTACTCGCCCCTGCCAATACTAGCCGACATCCCTTCTTCCACCTGATTTTTGAATGATGCGGGATCGAGGTGAGCATACCGCTTCGTCACTTCGATCGTGGAGTGCCTGAGCATTTTCTTGACTGTGTGTATCGGGACGCCTCCCATCACCAGGAACGATGCACACGTGTGGCGCAGCGTATGAAAGGACACGTCTTCTGGAAGCCCTGCCATCTTTCGGTAATGGCGAAACCGATGCGAAAGATAGTCGGGCCGTAACTTTCCTTCGTTCGCACCGGTGAAGACAAAGTCGGATGGGGCATTTCCTGTACGGTCACCCTCTTTCCGTCGGAG
>JAWOAQ010000197.1:0-6407 GCA_046498495.1 Salinibacter sp.
ATCAATTTCATCCGCACCTTCGTCCACTGCAAATTTTACATCATCCAGCTTGGCTTGCAAGGTGGACATACCGCTCGGAAATGCAGTTGCAACACTTGCTACTTTCACGGACGATCCGGGAGCGGAAACCGGAGTGCTCTCTTCTACCGCTGTATAGATCCCGGATCTCCGCTCGCACGCTCGCTCCGCCCGGGATGACAGGGTGCGATTTTTCTGTGCAAGAATCACGGTTGACACGGCACTAGCTCATTTTGCTGAGAAAGCGTTGTACAGTGCGGAGCGTCGGCAGCTCGTCCTCGTCGACGTGCTGGGCGAGTTCGTCCCGCAACTCGGTGCTCGTGCACTCCGGGTGGTCGGCGATGTAATAGAGCGCGATTTTGCGGAGTTCGGATCCCGGCCCGAAGTACGACTCATAGGAGCGGCGGCTGCGGCGTCCGTGGCGGTCGATGAGGCCGGGCAATCCGTCCTCCTGAAACTCATTGGCCCACCGGCGGAGGGTGCGTGCCGTCACCGAATCGTAGACATCGTAGGTCCAGTCGGGGACGCTGGCGGCGTGCCGTTCGTAGGCCGCGGCGATGTCGTCCTGGGCCTGGGCGTCGGAGCACCCCTCCCGCTCACGGTAGCGAACGTAGGCGCGGAGGAGAGCCAGACGAGCCGCGAGGCGTCGAAAGCCCCCGTCTTCGAGCCGGCCCAGAGCCGTGAGAGGATCGCGGTCAGAGGACATGGTATAGAGGAGACTCTGCATACAGAACGCGACGGCATGTCCCTACTCTCCGCGCCTGTGAAACGGTCCGGGCGAAACACCGGCGCGGGGCTGCGTTCACATAGCGCAACTCAACACCCCCCTCCTTCCGTCCCCCTCCGAGTGATGACCTCGGTTCGCCTGTTTCTCTTCGGCTGTGCCCTTGCCCTTCTCGCATCCGGCTGCTCCCTGACCGCTCCGGACGACCGCAACGAGCCGCATACGGAATACACGCCCCTCGACTTCTCCCGCTTCGCGACCGACACCACGGCGCTCGTCGGCCGCTGGGAGTGGCGACAGAGGACCGTCTTCGGCCCCAGCACGCCGCACCGGATCACCGCCGACACCTCGGACCGCTCCGAGACGCTCGTCTTTCCCTCCCCGGACACCGTGCGCGTGTACCGCAACGACACGCTCGACCAAACGGTGGCCCGGGCGGACTTCCTCGACCGCGCCCAGTGGGGCGTACGGGCCGACACGTTTGCCACGAGCACCGTCTATATTGACGGCCCGGAAAAGATCTACGTGCGCGTCGACTGATGATTGCGGTCGCGGATCCGTCTCAGTACGACTGTGATTCGAGGCCCTCTGGCGGCCACACGCCGAGCAGGCGACGCACCGTCACGAATTGGCCCAGGTGGTAGGCGTTGTGATCGGCGATGCTGGCGAGTTCGCCCGCGTACGTGGTGCCGTGGTACTTCTCCCCCTCGGCGTGGGGAATGTCGCCCGCGATGTCGATGTCTGGATTTCGGACCAGCGCCTTTGCCCGCTCAAGATCTGCCTGGAACTGATCGAGGCATTCGGCCCACGCCGCGTCGCTGGGCGGGGCCACGGTGTCGGGCCAGTAGGCGTCGGGCCAGGCGGGAAACGTGTAGTCGGGGTCGACGCAGTAGCGGAGGTAGTCGGCCTGGCTGGCTCGCATGTGCTCCAGAATCTGCCAGAGCGAGTAGGCCTCCGGTAGGCCGTCCGGCTGCACGCCGCGGGCCGATGGAGGCACGTCGCGAAGAATCTCGTCGGCCGGCCGGCGGGCCACCGTGCCGCTGAGCTGGTTCAAGAGGTGGGTACGAAGGGTATCAGACATAAACGGGGTGGGACTACGTCTCGATTTGGGATGGAAACGAAGGGGCTCGACGAGACGCTTCTCGCGCTCCCTCCGGATCGTAGAAGGCAATCCGCCCGTCCGCATCGCAGATCCAGACCTCTTCGGCTCCCGCGTCGAGGTAAAGCTGACGCTTTTCATCGATCTCCGTGTCGGTGTTGGTCGGCGAACGGACCTCGACGCAGATCTCGGGCGCCACGGGCACGTCGTACGCATCTTTGATCTGCCCCCACCGCCCGGCGGTGCACCAGATGGCATCGGCGACCTTTGTGCCCTTCGCCGTCCGGATCGCTGTTTCGACGGACGATTCGCCTTCTGGAAGTACCTCTTCCAAGCGTTGGGCAATTCGGAAGGCAAATTTTCCGTGCCAGGCGTAGGTCGGACTCATCACGATTTGGCCCCGGTCGTTCGTTTCGATCTTGTAGGGAAGGTCCTGGAGATTCGGATCTTCGCAGACCTCTTTCCACGAGAGCCCAGGGCGGTCTTTCGTCTGCGTGCTCATGGGGATGTGGTGCGTGATGAGTGAGGACGGGATGCGTAAACGCCCGGCCGCCGACCGCGGTCCGCCGTCACTTGCCAATGCAGAAGCGGGAGAAGATCTGGTCGAGCACGTCTTCGTTCGTGATCTCACCGGTGATGGCCCCGAGTTCCTGGAGGGCGGCGCGGAGATCGAGCGTGAGCATGTCGCCGGAGACGCCCATGTCGAGCGCCTCGCGGGCCTGTCGGACGGCGTCGAGGGCGTCCTGGAGGTGCTGGCGGTGCCGCTGGTTCATGACGACGGGCGAGGCCTCGGCGCGGCTCAGGTGTTCGGCCACCGTGTCGGTGAGGCGGTCGAGAAGAGGCTGAAGCGCGTCGGCGTCGTCGCGAGCATTGAGGGCCGACAGCTTGAGGGCAGAGAGGCCGTCGAGGTCGGCCACCGGGTGGTCGGGCGCGGCGTCGGCCTTGTTGCCGAGGAGGAAGGGCTGCACGTCCGACTCGTCGTCGGCGAGATCTTGGAGGAAGTCGATCTCTTCGGAGTCGAGGCCCACGGTGAGGTCGTAGAGGTAGAGGAGCACGTCGGCCGCCTCGATCGACTCGGTGGCGCGGCGTACGCCCTCGGCCTCGATCTCGTCGGCCGTCTCGCGTAGGCCGGCGGTGTCGACGAACCGAAAGAGCACACCCTCGATCTCCGCCTCCGCTTCAATCTCGTCGCGCGTGGTGCCGGGCGTCTCACTCACGATGGCGCGGTCGTGGCCCACCAGCGCGTTCAGCAGGGTGGACTTGCCGGCGTTGGGCCGCCCGCCGATCACGACGCGCACGCCATCCTTTAGCTTCTCGCCGGTGAGGTAGGTGTCGAGCAGGTCGCCCAGGATTTCCTCCGTCTCGTCCAGCAGATGCTCCAGCCGCTCCCGATCGGCAAACTCCACATCCTCGTCCGAGAAGTCAATTTCCAGCTCCACGAGCGAGCAGAGGTTGAGGAGCTCCTCGCGCAGGTCCTCCAAAAGCTCCGAGTAGCGGCCCTTGAGGTGCGTGAGGGACGCCTCGTGGGCCTTCGTGGAGGTGGCGTGGATGAGGTCGGCCACCGCCTCGGCCTGCGCGAGGTCCATCTTGCCGTTCAGGAAGGCGCGCTCGGTGAACTCGCCCGGCTCGGCCATGCGGGCGCCGTGGTCGAGGAGGCTCTGCAGCACCATCTTGGGCGCGAGGTCGCCGCCGTGGCACGAGACCTCCACGATGTTCTCCCCCGTTGCGGAGTTGGGGGCGCGAAAGACGGTGGCCACCACCTGATCGATGTCGTCGCCGTCGGCGTTTTCGACGAAGCCAACGCGGGCGGTGTGGCTGTCGGCGTCGGTGAGGTCGCCTCCGCGGAAGCAGCGGTTCACCACGTCGATCGCCTCGGGACCGGACGTGCGCACGACGGCCAGGGCGGCGCGGCCGCGGGCGGTGGCGATGGCGGCGATGGTGTCGTCGGGCATGACGCGCGAAGCGGGTTCGTGAAACAGACGCGTGGCTCAAAGCCCTGCCCCCACACCAGCGTTCCGTCCGCTCGCTACGTCCAGAGGCGCGGTACATCCATGCGGAGGTCGAAGAGGAGCACCTCGCTCTCGGCCCCAAACGCAAAGTCGAGCCGGTCGGTGTCGGTGATGCCCACGCCGTCGCCGCTCCGCAGTGTCACCCCCGCCACGTCTACCTCGCCCTCTACCACCTGCACCCAGGCCCCGCGCCCGTCGGACAAGGGATGCTCCGCCCGGTCGCCCGCGGCGAAGAGTCCGGCGTAGACGAAGGCGTCGGTATTGATCGGCATCGGGCCGTCCGCCCCCGCCGCCTCGGCCGTGTACGGTGCCACGTAGCAGCGGAACTGCCCCTGCCGCTCGGCCTCCGTGAACCCGCGCTCATGGTACGCAAAGTCGGTGCCCGCGCGGTCGGGCACGAGCCACATCTGGTAGTTGTGCTCTACGGTGTCGTGCGTGTTCTCCTCCGAGTGCACCATGCCCTCGCTCCCGGCGCTAATGAGCTGCATCTCGCCCGCCTCGATGTGCGCCTCGTGCCCCTGATCGTCGCCGTGGGTGAGCACGCCGGAGGACACGTACGTGAGGATTTCCGCGTCGCGGTGCGGGTGGGCCGAGAAGCCCTCGTGCGGCTGAATGTGGTTTTCGACCATCACGCGGAGCGGCCCGAAGTGCATCCAGTCGGGGTCGTGGTAGTCCGCAAACGAGAAGGTCATCCAGTTGTCGGTCCACCCAACGTCCTCGTAGCCGCGCTCGTCGCTGCGGCGGAGGCGAAGGGTGGGCGAATCGGTCGGAGCGGTGTCGGTCGGCATGGCGGGACGAGTGATGCGGATAGATGGAGATTGTTAACCGCGGGGCGCGAGCCCGGAGAGGGCGTCGAGCGTCTCAAACGAGGCGCCGTTCTGGAGCTCGTCCCAAGTCGGGTAGTCGGTGTAGCCGTGCTCGTCGCCGTTGTAGAAGGTCTCCTCGTCCGGCACGTTCACCGGCAGGCCCTCCTTCAGACGGCGCGGGAGGTCGGGATTGGCGAGGAAGGACCGGCCAAAGGCGACAAGATCGGCGTAGCCCTGCTCGATGGCGTCGCGGGCGGTCGTCTCGTCGTAGTTGCTGTTGGCTACGAGCGCCCCATCGAACGCCTCGCGGATGGCGCGGAAAACGGTCCCGGTCTCGCCATCGTCCTGCACGGGCGGCTTCGGATCGTTCGGCTCCACGAGGTGCACGTAGGCGAGGCCCACGTCGTCGGCCACGGCCGCCGCGCCCCGGAAGGTCTCCTCGGGCGTGTCGTCGTACGTGCCGTGCACCGGACTGAGGGGCGAGAAGCGCACGCCGACGCGCTCGGAGCCCCACTCGCCCGTCACCGCGGCCGTCACTTCGCGCAGGAAGCGGAGACGGTTTTCGAGCGAGCCGCCGTAGCGGTCCGTGCGCTCGTTGGTCCCGGAACGCAGGAATTGGTCGATGAGGTAGCCGTTGGCCGCGTGAATCTCGACGCCGTCAAACCCGGCGCGGCGGGCGTTCGCGGCCCCCTCTCGGTACTGCTCCACCACCTCGGGCACCTCCTCGGTCTCCAGCGCCCGCGGCGTCTCGAAGTCCGTCATCTCCAGGTCGGGCGTAATCACCTGTCCCTCGGCGGGGATGGCCGACGGGGCGACGGGCTTCTCACCGTCGTGGTACGCCGAGTGGGAGATGCGGCCCACGTGCCAGAGCTGCAGGAAGATGCGACCGTCGGCCTCGTGCACGGCGTCGGTGACCTTCCGCCACCCGTCCACCTGCGCCTCGGAGTGGATGCCGGGCGTGCGGGGGTAGCCCTGTCCTTTCGGCGCCACCTGGGTCGCCTCGCTCACCAGCAGGGCGGCGGAGGCGCGCTGCCGGTAGTACGTCGCGTTCATCTCGGTGGGCACGTTGCCCTCGGCGGCGCGGTTGCGGGTGAGCGGGGCCATCGCCACGCGGTGCCGGAGCGACAGCGGACCAAGATCGAGAGCGTCAAAAAGCGGATCAGCCACAGCAGGTACGGTTGATGAACAAGTCGAACGATCGGACGGGCGTATGTCGTTCTGAAATGAACGTTCCAGAAATGGCCGAATCTTTCGCCGTTCTCCCAACTCCGGGGACGTGCGCCCCTACGCCGCGGGGTCGGGGCCTGCCTGTAGGGCCGCGAGCGTCGTGTCGATGATGTCGTCGAGGGCCGAGCGGTGGGGCCGCAACTTGGCGGTCACGTGGAGGCCCCGGTACGCATTTGCGAGGAACCGCCCGGCGGACGCGGGCGCCACCGACGCCGGCACCTCGTCTGCCTCCTGCGCCCGCTGCACGGCCCCGGCGAAGGCCTCCTCCATCCCCCGCAGCCCGGCCGCGGCACAGCGCTCGGTGTCTTCGCTATGACGGGCCCGCTCCACGGTGGCGTCCACCAGAAAGCAGCCCTCCCCCTCCTCACACGCCGCTGCGGTGTGCTCCAGGACCATCCGAAGGCGCGTGAGCGGCGACCCCTCCCCGGTCAGCTGATCCGCGATGCGCGCCACCTCCCGCTCGCGGTACCGATCGAGCGCGGCGAGGTACAGCTCGTGCTTGCACCCGAAGCTCTCGTACAGGC
>JAWOAQ010000053.1:0-6079 GCA_046498495.1 Salinibacter sp.
CCAGCGCCCCCATATGGAATGGGCTGCAGTTCTCGAAAACACCGCCCCGTCATCCCGGACGACGTGAGCCGAGCGAACAGAGATCCGGGATCCATTCAGCGATAGAATACGGGATTTCCGGTTGGCGTCGGGTGTACCAGGGAGGCCACACTGTCTGCCGGTACGCCATCCCCATACGTCAGATAAATCCCGGTTCGGCGCGTGGACGGGAGGACAACGGTCTCTCTCGGATGGATCTGCCGCGCTCACCCGAAACTGCCTGCCATCCGCCCGAGCGGACCGACGTGACGATTGGGCATCCATCTGACGATTGAGGCCAGCGCCCCTCACGGCCGCGCTTTCCTCTGTTTACAGGTCCCCCTGCCGTGGAGTGAGTTGGTTCGGGCCGTCCGTGAAGACGCCGAACCCCCCGGAAGCAACGGAGGGCGGGGCGCAGGAGGATGACATCCCGGCACGGGGCCACAGTGACCAGCCCGGGGAGCAGGGCGTCAGGGGAGGTCGCGTCTACTCGGCACGATTCCTGCGGGAATATGTCCGCCCAAACCGTCCCCCGCAGGCGGCGGTGGGTCCGCAGTCCGAGGCATCCACACACGCACATTCATGGCTGTACGAGAGTTTCGCTTTCAGGGCGTTGCGCCGGGCGGGCAGCCGGTGCAGGGCACCGTTATGGCCTCCTCCAAAAGCACCGCACGGGAAAAGGTCGAGGAGCTGGCCGAGCAGCACGGGTTCAACCCGTCGGAGCTGCAGAAGCGGAAAACCTTCCTCTACAAGGTGCGCCATCCAAACGGCACCGTAAAGAAGGGCGAACAGAAGGCCTTCTCGCGGCAGGAGGTGGAGGAGGCCCTCGAAAAGATGAACCTGGAGGTGCTTCGGGTCCAGAAAAAGTGGTTCGACTTCGAGTGGGACCCGCCCCAGACCGACCTCATCATGTTTGTGCGGCTGGCGGCCAACCTGCTCCGGGAGAACCTGCCGTTTGATGAGGTGCTGGAGCTGCTGGTGAACGACGTGTCGTCCAATAGCTTACAACAGGTGATCCGCGACCTGAACTCGGATCTCAAGGGGGGCATGGACTCCGAGAAGGCCTTCAATAAGCACCGCGATAAGCTCGGCAAATTTACCGCCTATATGCTGGGCGTCGCGTCCAAGAGCGGGAACATGGCGGAGATCTACGAGGCCACGGCGCGGTTCCTGGAGCGCAAGGACGAGTTTAAGTCCCGCGTGCGCAGTTCGATGATCATGCCGGCCGTCACGACCCTGGGGCTGATCGGGGCGCTGATCTGGTACATCTGGTACATCGTGCCGGCCACGGCGGGGCTCTTTGAGGGAATGGACGTGACCATGCCGCCCCTCACGCAAATGTCGCTCGACATGGCCGCCTGGCTCGACCAAAACTGGCTGTGGCTTCTCATTGGACTGACCGTTCCGATCGTTGCCTTCGTGGCGTGGGCCCGGACCGATCAGGGTAAATTCTACATCCATAAGTACATGATACGCATTCCCGTGATCGGGAAGCTGCTGCACAAGCTGAACATCGAAATCTTTTGTCGGGTTTTTGCCATTCTGTACTCGGGGGCGGGGGACAACCTGCGCGTGATGCGGGTGGCGGCGGAGGCCTGCGGCAACAAGTACATGGAGTATCAAATCCGCAACATTACCATCCCCATGATGGCGGCGCAGGGCGCGAGCCTGGTGCGGGCCATGAAGGCCAGCGGCGTCTTTACGTCGATGGCCGTTACGCGCTTCAAGAGCGGGTCGGAGACCGGGACGGTACAAGACAGCGCCCGCCAGATGGCCGACTACTACGAAAAGGAAACCGAACTGAGCCTGGACGCCGCCGTGCAGGGCATTCAGACGGCCGTCTCCATCATCATCGCCATCGGTGTCCTCTTCCTCACCATCCTCTCGGCAGAAATGGCCTTCATCCAGCCGTCGCAGGCCGATATGATGGGCATGTAGGCGTGTCCCACAGCACCTGCCGCCTTCGCCCTTACCTTCTTCGCACTCTTCGCACTGCGCGCGTCTCTTTTTATCCCTGACGCCCGGTCTCCATGGACGACGCCGAACCATACCGCCCGCCCGCCGCCGACGCCGGGGCTCCGTCCGAATCGGAGGCCGGCACCGGGGGGCCCGAGCCGGCAGGGCTCCACCTCGGCCCGGTCGACTCGCCCCGCTTTGCGAATCCGCCGTTTTCGCTCGGGCACGCCCTCCCGGCCCGCACCCTCTCGGACGCGGCGCCCGGCGGGGCGGAGTCGCCGTTTGACGAGAACCTGTCCACGGAGGGGCTCCCCACCGAAGACATCTCCAACGAGACGGCGGGCGAGAATGGATCTCCCGATGGGGATGGGGCGATGTCGGACCTCCCGGAGCTCGACGCCCTGGAGGCCCAGATCGATGCGGATCAGATCGACGAGTTTGCCTCCCGCATGGCGTCGAACAAGTCGATGTCGGTGGGGACGAACGACCGGGTCGTTGAGATGCTGCTCCGACGGGATGAGGTCGACGAGAAGCACGTGCTGGAGGCGCAGCAGAAGCGGGACGAGAACCACCCCGATACGTCCCTGTGGCGCGTGCTGGCCACCCACAAGGCGGTGGACAAGGCGGTGGTCTACGGCCGGGCGGCGCGGATCTACGCCTTTGAGGTCGTTGACCTCGACGAGCACAACCCGGACCACAACTACATCAAGTCCGCCGTCGAGTCCTTCGCGGAGGACCAGCAGGAGCAGTTACTGGATCTGGGGGTCGTGCCCTACCGGCGCGAGACACGACCGGGCGGGCGGTCGAAGATCTACTTCCTGACCCACGACCCGATGCGCCCCGAGGTGCACCGGCTGGTGCGCGGGCTGGGCGTGGATCAGTTTGAGCTGCAGTATGCCCCGGAGTCGGCCGTCACGGATCTAATTTCCGACGCGCTGCCCCGCGACAATGAGTATCTCCAGCGCCTCGACGAGGAAAGCGCGGTCGATCTGGGGCAGAGCTTCGAGGAGGAAGAGGACCTGGTGGATCAGGAGAAGCTGGAGGAGGAGATCAACCGGTCCACCCTCATCAATCTGTTTGAGGCGACGCTCGTGGAGGCCGTGCGAGAGGGGGCATCCGACATTCACATCTACCCGAATGCCCACAAGGAGGTCGAAATTCACTTTCGGATGAACGGCCAGCTCAACCACTGGCATACCGAGGACCGCGTTCATCCGGAGGCCCTCCTCTCGGTGGTGAAGGACAACACGATGGAGGTGGATCGCTTCGAGCGCGACGCGGCGCAGGACGGCTTCATTCAGCGGGACGTGGACGGCACCCGGATTCGCTATCGCGTGTCGATCATGCCGATTGCCAGCTCGAGCCAGGACATCGATTCGGAGAGCGTCGTGATTCGGGTGCTGGACGACCGGAAGGTGATCACCGACCTCGGGAAGCTGGGCCTCGGCCCGCGGGCGCTCGACCGGTTCGAGCACGCCATCAATCAGCCGTACGGCATGGTCATCCTCACCGGGCCCACGGGCTCGGGGAAGAGCACGACCCTTGTGGCGGCGCTCCATGAGGTGATTGGCCCGGAAGAAAACGTGCTGACGGTGGAGGATCCGGTGGAGTACATCATTGAGGGCGCGCGCCAGATTCGCCTGAGCGATAAGCTGCAGCTAAAGGACGCCATCCGGTCCATTCTGCGCCACGACCCGGATACGGTGATGGTGGGAGAGATGCGGGACCGGGAGACGGCCGAGCTGGCGATTAAGCTTGCCAACACGGGCCACCTCACCTTTTCTACGCTCCACACCAACGACGCCCCGAGCGCGGTGAGCCGCCTCTACAAAATGGGCATCGAGCCCTTCCTCATCGCCTACGCCATTAACCTGGTGGTGGCCCAGCGGCTGATTCGCACGCTGTGCCCAAAGTGCAAGGAGCCGAATCCCGAACCGGACCCCGTGAAGTTGAAGCAGCTGGGGTTTTCGGAGGAGGAAATTGCCAACAACACGATCTACGGTCCGAGCAACGATGGGTCGTGCAGCCGGTGCGGAGGCACGGGCTACGACGGCCGCCGGGCCATTGCGGAAGCCCTCTACTTCTCTCAGGAGATCCGACACATGATTGTGGAGGCGGACGAGATGGTGGACGAGGACGCGATTCGCCGCCACGCCGAGGGCGAGGACGGGATGCGCTCGCTACAGGCCTCGGCCCGCCAGGTTGTGCTCAACGGCGAGACGTCCGTGCGGGAAATGATTCGGGTGGTGGCCACGTAGCGGGGCGCCGGGGCACAATTCTTGTGAGCTTATAGAGGGCCGGCCACCATTCGCCTCTGAGGTCCGGGCCCCCTCTTGATTCGACGCACGCTCGACCGATGCAACAGACCCTCCTTTCCCTCCTGGCGCTTCTGATTGTGACGCTCCTGAGCTTTAGCCAGCAGCAGTCCAGCATTCAGGGGCAACAGCAGGCCTTCCGAGCCGAACTGGAGCAGATGGCGCTGGGGGTGGCCATGCAGACGATGGAGGTGGTGCGGGCGCGGGCCTTCGACCGGGCCGTTCAGTCTTTTGCGGGTGGGGAGTATGCCGATCCGAAAGAGGACAACTTTGCCTGCAAGGAGGATACGCCCTGCGATGTAGACGACAGCGATGAAAGCACCGGGTTCGGCGTGGAGGGCGACTGCCAAATCCATCCGGATTCGGGCGGAACGGACTGTGCTGTGATTGAGGACTTTCACGGAACGGAAGGCGAGGTGCCCTTTCAGCTCGCCGACGGGACGTTTGCGTTCGACGTGGAGGTTGAGGTGCACTACGTGTGCGAAGATCTCAGCCGGGCGTCCGAGGGCGGGTGCACGCCGCCCACAAGTCGAAAAGAGGTGGTCATTCAGGTGCAGGATGTCGGCGCCGATGGGGCGGCGCCCCGGCTTCACAGGCCCATCCAGTACTCAGAAGTCATCACGTACCCGTAGGCCGATGCCCTCCGGGTCTTCCCCGAACCGCACGGACACTGCGCAATGCCCTTCCTCTACGACAACCTGACGGCGACGGTCGCGGGATTGACGGTGATCCTCATTCTGGCGTCGCTCCAGGTGCGGATGACAAAGTCCAGCGTGACCCAGGCCGGCCGAAAGGCGGCTCTGAACCAGGCGGAAACCTTTGCCACGTGGCTGGAGGACGACCTGGGCCGGATGGGGCGCAATCGGGAGGAGGGACCGGTGTTTTCGATTGGCTCCCGGTCCAATCAGGACGCGTCCCCCACCGGCAAGGTGCTCGACGACTTCACGTTTTACTTTGAGGAAAACGGCAGCACCGAGTATGTGGTGGATGAGCGCGACGCGGACGATCGAACCCTCTACGACCTCACCCGAAATGGAGATGACGGACGGGCCCCCCGCCTCGGCTACTTCGACATTCGGTTTCTGGACCGCGACGCGAAAGTGATCTCGAATCCGGAATCCAATGAGGGACGGATTCAGTCGGTGCGAGTGCAATTCTCCGTGGTCGCCCCGTTCCAAAACGACCAGACGGACGTGGGGGAGGTGCATCGGATGGTGGTGGTCCCGTACACCCCAGCGCGAGAGTAGCGAGGGCGAACGCGCCCGGGCGGGACCCACCGATCTCTGTGGAGACGTCCCGTCTCGTCACCGTGTACATTCCTCCACGGCCGGGGGTAAATCATACCGGTCCGCAATCGCACAGGCGCCTCCTGGAGGCCAGGGGCCGATGGCACTGTCTTTGACCCGTAGCATCACGCACATTCCGCTGGCGATTCTGCGGTGCCTACATATCCGGTCCCTTCACCCATTTCCAGCGTCCCATGGGAAAGTACGTATTGCTCCTTACGTTCGCTGCGCTACTGGGGGCGACCTATTTCACCCAGTACACCAGCCAAACCTCCACGGCCGCGAGTGAGGACCAGGCCGAGCGGCAGGAAGAAGTTCTTGCTCGTCAGGTGGCCCGATCCGCCTTTAGCGATGGTGTGAGCGACGTGAAACGGAACTTTGACTCCATTTCGGACGGGGAGACGCGGCAGGGAACGTACGAAAATGGCGATTATCAAACTGTTCTTCAGGTGAAAGCCCGATTAACTTCTCATATTCAATCCCAATCCGGTCAAAAGCTCTTTG
>JAWOAQ010000116.1:0-7511 GCA_046498495.1 Salinibacter sp.
ATTCCCGAGCCGTCGGAGGGCAGCTGGAAGTAGATGAGCCCGGCCGCCCCAATCGTGTCCGTCACGTAGTCCTCCAGCCGATCCATCTGGGCGCGGTTGCGGTCGCCCTCGCCTGGGACGCGCAGCGCCACGACGTGCCCCCCGCCATCCACGATCGATTCGAAGACGCGGAAGCCGCTGTCTGCAAAGCAGTCGCTCACGTCGTGCAGCTCCATGCCAAAGCGCGTGTCCGGCTTGTCGGAGCCATAGGTGCGCAGCGCCTCGGCGTACGTCATGTGCGGGAAGGGCGTCTCCAGCGTTGTGTTCTCCAGCTCCTCCCAGAGCGTCGCCATGAGCCCCTCGGTCAGGGCGTAGACCTGTTCCTCCGTGGCGAACGTCATCTCCACGTCGATCTGTGTGAACTCGGGCTGACGATCGGCGCGAAGGTCCTCGTCGCGGAAGCACTTCACAATTTGGACGTAGCGGTCGAGCCCGCCCACCATAAGGAGCTGCTTGTAGGTTTGGGGCGACTGCGGGAGCGCATAGAAGCGGCCCGGATGCAGCCGGCTCGGCACCAGGAAGTCGCGGGCCCCCTCGGGCATCGACTTCATGAGCACCGGCGTCTCGACCTCCAAAAAATCGTGGTCGTCGAAGTAGCGTCGGGTGGCCTGGTAGAGGCGGTGCCGCAAGGTCAGATTATCCTGCAGCGCCGGCCGTCGGAGGTCGAGGTAGCGGTGCTTGAGGCGCAAGGCCTCGCCCGTCTCCATCTGGCGCTCCTCGTGGGCACTTACCACAAAGGGCGGCGTCTCGGAGGTATTAAGGACCGCCAGATCGTTGGCCTTCACCTCAATCGCGCCGGTTGCGAGGTCCGGATTGACGGCCTCTGTGCCGCGGGGGCGCACGGTGCCCTGCACGCTGACCACGTCCTCGCGGCGGAGCTGGCCCGCCGCCTCGTAGGCCGCTTCGTTGTCCTGGGGCGAGAAGACCACCTGGGTCAGGCCGTAGCGGTCGCGCAGATCGATGAAAACGAGCCCGCCGTGGTCGCGTCGGGTGTCCACCCAGCCCTTGAGAACGACGGTGTCGCCCTCGTTGTCGGCCTGGAGGGCGCCGCAGGTATGCGTTCGGGTGCCGTGCGTGTCCGGCGAAAGGAGGTGGGCGCGAGGAGGCTCAGCCATGGGGCAGCAGGGTGGGTTGGGCAAGGGGGAGAGGCGATGGGCCAGACGGGCCGGCCGAGAGTGTACAACGAACGATAGTCCGAACGGAAAAAATCGAGGGCCGGTTCATCTATTCATTGAAATTAGGCGCAGAATTAGACAGAGCGGCGTCCGTCTCCTATCTTCGTCGGCGTTGTAACAGAAGCGTTTCCCGACCCGGAGCCTCTCCCGTACAGTAGTCCCTTCTTCGTTCAATGGCAGCTTCCGACGCCGCGTCCGATCATGCATCGCAGAATGGGGGCGGAGCCTCCACCGTCACGGACGGGTTGCCTCAGCAAGACTTTTTTGGGCACCCGCGCGGACTGGCCACCCTCTTCTTCACGGAGCTGTGGGAGCGATTTAGCTACTACGGGCTGCGGGCGCTGCTGGTGCTGTTCATGACGGCCCCTGCCGGCGCCGCGGCCACAAACCCGGGCCTCGGATTTGGAACGGAAAAGGCGACCGCCATCTACGGGCTCTACACGGCGTTCGTCTACCTGCTGGCCCTGCCCGGTGGCTGGGTGGCCGATAACATCTGGGGGCAGCGGCGCTCGGTCTTTGTTGGGGGAATCATCATTGCCATTGGCCACTTCAGCCTGGCCCTGCCGGCCCTGGGCCTGCCCGAGGTGACGTTCTTCTACCTGGGACTGGCGCTCATTGTGGTGGGGACCGGGCTTCTGAAGCCCAACATCAGCACGATGGTGGGCGACCTCTACCCGGAAGGCGGTGCGCGACGGGATGCGGGGTTTTCGCTCTTCTACATGGGCATCAACTTCGGGGCCATCCTCGGCCCTACGCTCTGCGGGTTTCTGGGCGAGGGATACAGCTGGCACTGGGGCTTTTCACTCGCCGGGTTTGGCATGCTGGCAGGGCTGGTTTCGTACAAACTCGGGGTCGGAAATCTCGGGCAGGCGGGATTGCTTGACGCCGACGACGAGGCGGCCGTCCGGCGCAAGAGCCGGACCTTTTATCTGGCATCGGCCGCTACTGTGGCGGCCATTGTGACGTTCGGGTTTCTGGCCACCTCGGGAGCGATTACCGTTACGCTTACGCAAGTAGCCGAGGCCGTGGGCGTGGGGATCATTCTTGTCACCGTGCTCTTCTTTGCGTACCTCACGCTGGGGATGACCGGCGCGGTGAGCCTAACGGCGTTCTTCGGGGCGGCGTCTGTCGTGATCGCGCAGTTTGGGTACGGAGCGGCCTTTGCGTCTCAGGTGGGCGTGGGCGCGACGGTGCTGGCCTTTATCCTCGTCAGTGTTGCTCGCATGGCGGTGCCGCAGTACGAGACGTCGCGAAAGAAGAAGCGGCTCCTCGTGATCTATTGGCTCTTCTTGCTGTCGGCGCTCTTTTGGTCGGGCTTCGAGCAGGCGGGCTCGTCGCTCAACCTGTTTGCCCGCGACCTGACGATTCGGAGCTTCGGGCCGTTTGCCCTCTCACAGCCAATCGCGCTGGTGGGTACGATTATCGTCCTGGGAGTGCCGGCGGCCTACATTGGCTACCGGATGTTTCAGCGAGACGATCTGTGGTGGGTGGGGAAGGCCGGGGTGAGTCTGCTTGGGGCGCTGGTCGTCGGCTTTCTCGGGTACGTGGCCTACCAGGTCGCGGCGGGCTGGACGATGCCGGCCAGCATCCTGCAAAACATCAATCCCACGTTCATTGTCCTCCTGGCTCCAGTGTTTGGGGGGCTGTGGACGTGGCTGGCGCAGCGAGACGCCAATCCTTCGATCCCTGTCAAGTTTGCGCTCGGGCTCTTCGGGCTCGCGGGCGGCTTTTTTGTGGTCTCCTGGGGGGCCGCGCAGGCGACGGCTGAGAATCCGGTGGGGGCGCACTGGCTGGTCGTGACGTACTTCCTGCATACCTGTGGGGAGCTGTGCCTCTCTCCGGTTGGCCTTTCATCGATGACGAAGCTGGCGCCGGAGAACCGCGTGGGGCAGATGATGGGCGTCTGGTTTGTGTCCACTGCGCTCGGCAACCTCATCGCCGGTCTTATCGCCGGTCAGCTGGAAGGACTCAATCCGTCGGGCCTCTTCTTTGCGGTGGCCCTCATCGTGGGCGGAGGGGGCGTGCTGGCCCTCCTCTCCGCGCCGCCGGTGAAACGACTGATGGGCGACGTGGAATGAGGGCGGCGGGAGGAGCGGGGCCGTCCGGGCCGGGG
The DNA here is from genome assembly GCA_046498495.1 of Salinibacter sp. Lineage (GTDB taxonomy): Bacteria > Bacteroidota > Rhodothermia > Rhodothermales > Salinibacteraceae > Salinibacter. The sequence goes on from JAWOAQ010000116.1 coordinate 3,328, forward strand.
TTTTGGGGCCTTTTCACCGTGAACGGTCCCGGCGGCCGGGGGCGTCTTTGTATCCTTTCGTGAACCCGATGCGCTCTTCCACCTGATGTTTTGCCCCTGCGATGATTGATGTTGCCCTTCGCTGCCTGCCCCACGCCGACGACCTGGACCGGCCGACCTACGAAACGGCGGCGAGTGCCGGCATGGACCTGCGCGCCGCCGTCCCGTCCGATGAGCCGGTGGTGCTGGCGCCGGGCGAGCGCGCCCTGCTCCCCACCGGCCTGCAGATTGCGTTGCCGAAGGGGTACGAGGGGCAGGTGCGCCCCCGCAGTGGCCTGGCCTATCGGCACGGGGTGACGGTGCTCAATAGCCCTGGGACCATCGACGCCGACTACCGGGGCGAGGTGAAGGTGCTCCTCGTGAACCATGGCGCCGAGCCCTTCACGGTGGAACGGGGCATGCGCATCGCGCAGCTCGTGGTGGCGAGGCATGCCCGGGTGTCGTGGGTTGAACAAGAGGCGTTGGACGAGACGGTGCGCGGGCCGGGGGGCTTCGGATCCACAGGCACGGAGTAGTCCCCCCGAGCGTCCGTAGCGAGCCCCGGAACGAGGGGGCGATGCGCAGCGAATGGAGGGTGTAAACGCGCGGCTCCGGCCATAAAAAAGCCCCTCCGCCGCGGGGCGAAGGGGCTCGGGACTTTCTGCCTTGGACCTCCCGGGAGAAACATCTCCGAGAGTCGCTTCGGGAGGATTAGTGGACGATGGTGATCCGCTCCGTCTCGGTCCGGTCGCCAGCCTGCAGGCGCAGGAAGTAGGTGCCGCTCGACAGGTCGCTCGCGGAGAGGGCGGCGGTTTGTTCTTCTCCGGCCGTGGGTGTGCCGCGGTAGAGCGTCGCGACCCGCTGGCCGAGCGTGTTGTAGAGCCGCAGGGTGGTTTCCTGCTTTTCCTTCACGGCAAACGCCAGGGTGGCCTGCGTCTGCACCGGGTGGGGGGCCGGCGCCTCCAGGCGAAGCGCCTCTTGCATCTCAATCTCCACCGGAATCGCCGCGTGCGTGTGCGGCGTGCCGTCAAGGTCTCTCTGCTTCAGGCGGAACTGATGCGTACCGGCGGAAAGATCCTCGGCGGAGAAGCGGTAGGTGCGGGCATCGGACGTGGTGCCGCCCTCTGCTTTGCTGTCCACAAACCCGAGCTTCTCCCAGCTCTCGCTCTTCGCCGATTTGTGCTGGACCTCAAAGCCAGCATTATTTTGCTCAGAGGCGGTGGTCCAGGTGAGCTCCACGCGTTCCGATCCGGTCTGGGTTCCCTCGAAGGAGGCCAGCTCCACCGGCAGTTGTTCGGCCGTCGAGACAAACTCGGAGGTGTTGCCGTCGTCGTCGGTGGCGGTCGCCACGAAGTAATCGTCCGACGTGACATCTGAGAATTGACTGAGATCGATCACGTTGGTCACGCTGCTGCGCGCGTCGCTGGACGTGTATTCCTGCGTGCCCAGGTAGGTCTTCCCTTCGCCACTCGCCTCGCTGTCCGCCGCGTAGAAGTCGATCTGCAGCGGATACGTCGCGTTGTCGGTGGCCGTCTGGACGCGGTAGGTAATGGAGACCGCGTCGTTATTCTCGTCGTAGCTGACGTCCTCGATCACCGGGAAGTTTTGGAGGTTGTTCGGCCCCGAGTCGGCATCGTCGTCGCTGTTGTCGTTGGGCGTGACGCCGTCGTCGCCGAGGTCAATCCCGATGTCGGTATCGTTGGCGTCGCCATTCTGGTACACGGCATTGCCCCGAATCGAGTTGTCGGTCGATCCATCTCCTTCGACCGTGAGGCCACGGGTGCCGTTGTAGGCCACGACGTTGCCGTCCCCGTCGTCGGCGGGGAGGGGGTCACTGAACGATTCGGAGGCGGTGTAGCCGACCTCACTGTTGACGGCCGTAACGCCACTGGTCTCCCGTATCTCAATCCCCACGTCGACATTCCCTAGATCGGCGTCGTTCTCGTTGGTGCCCACGTAGTTGGCACGCACATCGACATCAAACGTCCCATTCAGATCAATGCCATCATCTCCATTGAAGCCAATGATGTTTCCGTCCCCAGCGTCATTGCTGTCCCCCACATTCTGTTTGCCTACGGACACGTCGGCGGCATTGACATTTACCCCGTCTAAGAAGTTGCCGAGGTCGTCTCCGTTGGCGTTGGTCCCAATGTAGTTGTTGGTGACGTCGTGCCAATCCCCGTTGATGTCGACTCCGTGGGCATCATTATGCCCGATCACGTTCCCCGAAAAGATCTCGATCTCTCCAGAATTGGAGCTTGGAGACGTGTCAATCTGGATGCCGTCTCCGCTATTTCCAAGGTCGTCCCCGTCTGCGTTGGTCCCGATGTAATTGCTGGTAATCTCGTGGTCGGTGCTCTCACTGCCCCGAATCCAAATGCCCCGGGGATCATTCCCGCCGATCACATTTGCGTCCAGCGTGTCGGCGGCGCCCAGGTCGATGCGAATGCCGGCTTCGTTGCCCTGCCCGTTCCCAAGCGTGGCGGACGTGTCGCTCGTCACGCCGATAAGGTTGTTGCGAATGGAGTTGTTGTCGGCCGGGAGGTCATCTCCCCCGTTGCCCAGCCGGATGCCGTTGAATTCGTTTCCGGAAATGACGTTCTGGTGGAGGTCGTTACTGGACCCAACGCGATTCTTTTCCGCGGGGTCATCTGAGGCATCCCCCTCCAGCACAACCCCCGTCGAGTTTGCAAAGGCGGTTCCGTCTCCGTCCGTGCCGATGTTGTTTGCGAGGACGTCATTTTCATCCCCAGTAATGAATACTCCAGTATCATCATTTGCGGAAATTGTATTACCCTGAATAAGGACGTTTCCTGTGATGGGATTAAAAAAGGTGTTTCCAATTTCGTTTTGGGTCCCTCCATTGACGAAGACGCCGTGTCCTTCATTTCCTTTGGCGGCGTCTTCGTTTTGGTTCAAGCCCACGATGTTGTTTATCACGACGTTATTATCACCCGAAACTAAAATCCCATCCCCATTATTTCCGGACACGAGGTTGTCGTTAACGAATGCGTCGTCGACGACATTAATTCCCGCATCCCCTTCACCGTCGGAGTTTGTAAGGTTCCCGCGTTCGGTCTCTCCATCATCGATGGCGATGCCAACAAAGCAGTCACGAATGGTGGCGCCGGTAAATCCGGGAAAGACATCGATGCCCTCGTCCGGAAAACCGTTGATTCCCAACGCCTCTACCGTAACGTCGGAGGCCTCAATCTGAATCCCATCATCAGCCGAGTCGGACAGACTGCTGCCGTCCAGTTCAATGGTGGGACCCTCAACGCTGCTGGGATACTCCGGCGAGGTTGTGCCGTCAATGGTTACCGGCTCAGTGACGACAAACTCCTCAGACGGGGTAATGACGGCAAAACTCCCCGTCTGGGGAATGTCGAACTCAATGATATCTTCGTCTGATGTTTGGTTTGCCTCCTCGATGGCCGCACGAAGTGTGCAGTCGCCCCCCGATGTTTCACAGACACCGTCGCCAGGATTGGCATCGTCGGCGTCGCCGTTCGAATCCACGACGTAAGTGTTCTGGGCCTGCACGGGGGACGGGCTGAGGGCGCAAAGTCCCAGCCCCCCGGCAACCATGAAAGCCGTAATCAACACACGAACAAAGGACACGTCCCGTATCAGTCGTTTCATAGCAAAAAAGTGTCTTTTATAAAGCGCGATGAGATCTGCAACGGTTGGTTTGCGTGCCGCCCAACATCCCGGTCTCGACTGTGCGTCGGGATTCCAGAGCAGGATTACAGAACGAAATGGTCAGAACGAAATGGGGCGGCCGGGTCCGTGGACCGGACAAGTTGATTGTCGAGAAAACGGCTCCCATTTTAGATAAACACGAAATCCATTCCGAAGCGGACACGGCGGGGGAGATCCTCCTCGGAGGCCTGGCATGAATTTGGTTTTTTATTTAAGAGGGCCAATGGACGGGCAATCAGTTGCGGCCCATCGGTTCAGCTGGGTTATCTGTTCAAGCGGTAGTGATTATGAACGACAAAAGCGATGTCACGCGCCTTCTCCATGCCTTTCAGGAGGGAGAAGGCGCGTGACATCGCTTTTGTCGTTCATAATCACTGCCGCTTGAACAGATAACCCAGCTGAACCGATGGGCCGCAACGGATTGCCCGTCCATTGGCCCTCTTAAATAAAAAGCCAAATTCATG
>JAWOAQ010000135.1:0-12189 GCA_046498495.1 Salinibacter sp.
CGTACTCGGAGGAGGGGGGCATCGGCGAGACGCGCACGAACTGGGCGGAGGCCGACAGCATCTCGTACCGCCGGTCGTTCGACGAATCGCGCCTGACGCCGCCCGATACGGCCCGGTTCGTGTCGCTGCCGGGGGAGGAAGAGTGATGCCGGGGGCCGCCGGCGCGCTCAGTCGTAGCGTCGCTCCGCCACGGTCCGCAGCTGGTCGATCATCGAGGCGGGCAGGCCCAGCCGTTCCCGGTCCTCTGCGAGGCGGGCCGGGTCGCGGTGCCCGGCCGCGTAGCCGTTGGCCAGCGCCGCGGCGGGCGAATCGGTGAACGCGTCGGCGTCTGGGTAGAGGGCCTCGAACGGGGCCATCAGGGCGTCGTGATGCCGGAGCGTGTGCTTCTGGTGGTACGGCTCGGCGCGATAGAAGGGCGGCGCCTCAATGATCTCCGTGGTGAGTGCACCGCCGTGACGGTCGGCCACGGTTTGATGCGTCTGCCGGGCCCGTTCAGCCTGCGCGTCGGTGGTGGGAAAGAGAGCGGGCTGGTACTGGCGCTTGAACGGGGCGCGGGTGGGATTATGGCTCGTCCAGAAGCGGCGGAGAAGCTCGTCGTAAGAGATCCGATCGGGATCGAACGCGACCCGAACGGTCTCGATGTGGTTCCCGATGGATTGGTAGGTTGGGGCGTCCGTCGTGCCGCCCGCATAGCCTACGCAGGTGCGCACCACGCCATCGAGTGCGCCGAAGAGGGCGTCTGGGCCCCAGAAGCAGCCCATCCCGAAGGCGGCGTGCGGCAGGTCGGTGGGCGCCTTCCGGTCCATGGGCGGCACGGCGCGGTCGGCGGCTGGGTCGGGCATAGAGGGAAGAATTAAGGGGCGGAGCGACGTACAGGGGGACGACGACTACGCGTCCGAGTCGTCCGTCGCTTCGTCGAAGTCAAGGGCAGCCGAGTTGATGCAGTAGCGCTTGCCGGTGGGGGCGGGGCCGTCCTCGAACAGGTGCCCCAGGTGCGCCCCACACTCCGCACAGACGACCTCCGTGCGCCGCATGCCGTGGCTGTGGTCGGCGCGGAGCTCCACGTGGCCCTGGTCCACCACATCGTAGAAGCTGGGCCAGCCGGATCCGGACTCAAACTTGGTGTCGGAGTCGAACAGCTCAGCGTCGCAGACGACGCACGCGTAGGTGCCGTCGGCCTTGTGGTCCCAGTACCGGCCGGTAAAGGCGCGTTCGGTTCCGGCGTTCTGGGTGACGTGGTACTCCTCGTCGCTCAGGCGCTTTTTGAGTTCATCGTCGGAGGGACGAGCCGTCTTCGGAGAGTCGGAAGCCATGAGGCGGAAGGGGGGCGTGGAATTTGGTTGTGGACGGACATGTACGGACGCGGACGGCCCGATGTCGTTTCCGTACGGAGCAGACGTTACGGACGCGGTGCGGATAGGGCGTCCATAAAAAACGCCGGCCCCCGCGAACGGAAGCCGGCGTCTATCTGGTGGGGGTCCGTGTTGTCCCTGACCCTGAATGGGATCTACTGCTGAAACACGTCGTCGACCTCGGTGTCGGCGATGTGGTTCACGTAGTTGCTGACGGTCTTCAGCCCAATCAGCGTGATCATCTCGTAGAGTTCGGGGCGCTCCAGGTCGAGGTCGGCAAACTCGGCCTCGTCGGCGTTGGAGAGCCAGCCGCGCTTGCCGAGGATGCGGCGGGTGGCCCGCACGAGGTTCTTGAGGCGGTCGTCGGAGGGCAGGCCCCCCTCGTTGATTGTGGCGACGGTCTCGGGATCGAGGCCCGCCTGCTGCCCGGCCACGGCGTGCGCTTTCGTGCAGTAGTGGCAGTCGTTGTAGTTCGAGGCGGCCAGGATGACGGTTTGTTGCTCGGCGGGCGAGAGCACGCCGTTTTCCTCGATCAGGCCATTGCCGGTGAGGTAGACGTCAGCCGCGGCGGGATTCGCGCCGGCGAGCTCCTTTACGAAGTTGGGCACAAACCCGAGGGCCTGCTCGGCCTTTCCATGGACTTGCTGCTCGTAGTCGGTTGCGTTGGCGGTGGTGGTAGCCATAGAACGGAGAAATCCGATGCTTTGGGAGGATACGAGTCGTGATGAGCGTGGGCGGGCGTCCCCAGCTCTTTTTTTCTGCTTCTACTTATCAGTAAGTAAGTACTATGGGACGTTACACAAGATCCTGCGTTATAGTGTGAGGAGGGGAACGAATGTGTTACGGGGCGATCGTGTCGATTAGCCGCCGGAGGGCCGTACGGTTGGCGTCGGGGTTGCGATCAGGGATCGTAAGCATTGCGCCCTCGATGGCGGCGAGGAGCAGTTGGGCGACCTGGCGGGGCGTGTCGTAGCCCGCCAATCCGGCCCCGTCGTCGTGTGTGGCGCCAATGACTGCGGTGAGCCAGTCTTCCTGCTCGGCAAAGAACTGGCGGACTTCCTGCCGGACCGGGTCGGGGAGCGTGGCGTCGTCGGCTGCAAGGACGCCGCAGAGGCAGAGGCCGCCGCCTTCCAGAATGTCGACGTAGCCCTCAACGTATCGGGTCAGTCGGTCGCGCAGGGTGTTCTCCTCGTCCCAGATGGCAGTCCGGATCTCGGCGTTTTGCTGGCGGTAGCGCGCCACGAGCGCCTCGCCGAGGTCGGCCTTCGACGGAAAGTGGTAGTGGATGGCGGCCGTCGTGAGGTCGAGCGCCTCGGCGAGGTCCGCGTAGCTGACGGCGTTGTAGCCGCGCCGCTGTACGAGATCCTGGGCGGCATCGAGGATCTGCGTCGCGGTGGCGGGGCGGTCGGGTGCGTCAATTTCAGCGGAGGACTCCATGCCGGGTCTAGGGTACTTACTGATTGGTAAGTATTTGGGCCCGTGCAATGGCGTCCGACGGAACGCGTTCCCACCCGGAGTTACCGCCGGTAGAGGGCATACAGAAGGCCCAGCGGGACGGCGTAGACGACGTGGCCGATCAGGCCCATCAGCGTGGCGGGGAAGCTGACGTTCGGGAACGGCGGGGCGCCCGCAAAGCCAACGGTCTGCAACCACAGGGGCATAACGAGGATCGGAAATAGGATGGTGGTGACGACGCCCCAGATGAGGCCGTGGACGACGCCGCCCGTGAGGGCGCGCGGTTCGAGCCAATTGGCGACCGATGGGTATTCCACGTAGGCTACATAGGTGAGGCCCAGCATCACGCCATGAAACTGGTGAAACGCCCAGCCGGCCAGGGGTGCCGGATTCTCAGGAGTGGCCGCAATGCCGTAGAGGTTGGGGATCACGACATCCAGCATCGGCGGGGGCATGATAAACGCCATGAACAGGCCGAAGGCGACGCTGCCGACGAAGCCGCCAAAGGCGCCGCGAACCCAGTCCCACGGACCCACCTGTTGGCGAAGAGCGCGTTTCGGGGGAGAGGGGGCAGTTGTGGTCGGCATGAGATGGAGGGAGCAGTTGGAACGAAAAGGCGAAGGTCCTGCATCGTGCTGCTCTCCTCAGGGCGTGTGCGAGAGGAAATGTTACACGCCGGGCCGAAAGGGGCGGCTACCGGTGCTCCGGGTTCGGGTGGTCGAAGCGGCAGCCGGCCGCCCACTCGGAGCGCTGGTTGCCGTGGGCGGGTACGCCGCGGGCCTCGTGGAGCTGGTAGGCGGTGTGCAGCAGGTTCCAGGTCATGAACGTGGTGTTGCGCTGCGTGAAGTCGTTGTCGAAGCCCACGCGGGCGCCGTCCTCGCGGGCGTCGCCGTAGCTGGGGCCGGGGCCGGCCTCGCCGATCCAGCCGGCGTCGGCCTGCGGTGGGATGGTGTAGCCGAGGTGCTGCAGGGCGTAGAGGATGCCCATGGCGCAGTGCTTGATGCCGTCCTCATTGCCGGTGATGAGGCAGCCGCCGACGCGCCCGTAGTAGGCGTACTGCCCCTCGTCGTTCAGGTCGCCGCTGTTGCCGTAGAGCCGCTCGATCACGCGCTGGCAGACGGACGACTTTTCGCCGAGCCAGATGGGCGAGCCGAGCACCAGGATGTTCGCGTCGAGCACCGTCTGGTACAGGTCGGGCCAGTCGTCGGCGGTGGCGCCGTGCTCGGTCATGTCCCCGTAGACGCCGGGGGCGAGGTCGAGGTCGACGGGCCGGAGGATCTCTACGTCCACGTTGTTTTCGCGCATGATGGTCGCGGACGTGTCGATGAGGGTGCGGGTGTGCGACGCCTGGGGCGACTGCTTCAGCGTGCAGTTGAGGAAGAGGGCGCTCAGGTCGCTGTAGTCGTACGGGTTCTCGTCGCAGAGCTGCTGCTGTTTTTCGGTGAGGGACATGGGAGGGTGAAGGGTTGAGGGTGAAGGGTTGAGAGTGGAGAGTTGAGGGTAGAGAGTTGAGGGTAGAGAGTTGAGGGTGGAGGAGAGAGTAGGGGAGAGGATCAGGTGTCGAGGGGTTCGACGTGGAGGCGGGCGTCCGGGGTGGCGGAAAAGACGGAGCCGTTGGGCACCTCGGTCCAGTCCTCGTCCGTGATGCGTTCGGAGGCGAGGGCGACGGCGCGGTAGGGGGCCTCCTCGGGCGGATCGGCGTGCTGCGTTCCGCAGACCGAGCAGACGGGCACGTGGTCGCGCTCGCGGACCCAGAGCGTGCGATTCAGGCGCGAGCCGCCCAGGGCCGTGCCGTCGGTCCACAGCAGGTTGAGGCCGAGGATGCCTTCGAGCTCGTCGTGGGACAGCGAGCGGAGGTCGCCGTCCACAGGGGATACGTCGGCGTCGGGGGCCGCGTTGCGGGTCCACTCTTGCAGGAGGCGGAGGGCCTGCCGCGTGACGTCGTACAGGGGCGCGTCCGGCTGCTCGTCGCGGAGCTGTAGGAGCAGGGCAAAGACGTGCTCGCTATCGGTGGAGCCCTGCACGACGCCGCGATGCGTGTCGTCGAGGCGGTCGAGGAGACGGGGCCGCACGTCGTCGAAGGCGGGCACGTGGCCGTTGTGGATGAGCAGGGCGTTGCGGTGGCGGAACGGGTGGGTGTTGGCGGGGTCGGGGTCGCCCACGGTGGCGTGGCGGACGTGGGCGAGGAGGGTGGTGCCCCTCGTTGCCAGGGCGTTTTCGCGGTACTCGGCGCTCTCATTTGCGGGCTTCACCTGCCGGAAGCAGGTGGTGGTGCCGTTGCGGACGTGCCCCAGGCCCCAGCCGTGCGGGTTCGACAGGCCGCGCTCGTCCTTCTGACTCTGTTCGATGAGCGAGTGTTGGGCGTCGAGCAACTCACAGGCGGCGTGCGTGGGATGAGTGGCCTGCAATCCGTAAAGGCGACACATGAGGCGAGAGAGGAACGATTGCACAGACGAGCGGCGACGACCAACCAACGCCAAACAAAGCGGACAATAAAAACCCGGTCGGTGCTTGGTGCGGTTTGTTCGCGGTGCGTTACGGGAGACGAACCGGGGGCACCCCCCCATTCAACGAAGATTAACGCGGCCGCTGCCATCCGTCGGGCCGGTGTGGCGTTATATCAGTGGTCTTCCTTATATCAGTGGTCTTCCTTCTTACACTGCCGACCAATGAGAACGGTGCACGCCCGCCGGTTATCGTCCGTATGGCGCCAGGCCCTTGTCCTGGTCCTGGCCCTCGGCGTGGGGCTGCAGGGCGTGCCCGTTCAGTCGCTGGTGCAGGCGGTCGCCCCCTCCACCTGCGTCTGTGCGGAGAAGGGCTATTGCCCCCGCAATCCGGACGGCGACTGCGCGTGTTCCCAACACGGTCACGGCCATCACGGATCGGAATCCCACGCGTCCGCCGGGCACGCGTCGTCCTCGCACGTCTCCACCGATGCCTCGTCGAAATCGTCCGCGCCCGACGGCAGTCAGCTCGTCCTCCGCTCCTGCGACACGACGGGGCCGGACGCCCGTGCCGGACTCACGGCGACCAAGTGGCTCCTGCCGCGCGTGGAGCACGTGCTCACCCCGCCCGTCGTCGAGACCGAACGCGTCGCAACGGACGGGGTGCGGGCGTCCCAGCGCGAGGGGCACGACATCTTTCGTCCTCCGGGCACCCGATCGGCGTAAGCCCCGGCTGGTCCCGCCGGGCCCGTCTGCCCGATCGGTACTCGACCTGCACGCGCACTGGGGACCCGTGTGGGTCATCCCTACAATGGAGGATGATCTATGACTCAGTTTGGAAAACGACTCGCGTCTCTCGCATCTCTTTTCGCGTTTGTTTTTCTCATCGCTCCGCCCGCCGCGGCGCAGTCGACCGGCACGCTCGCCGGCACGGTCACCGATGCCGAGACGGGCGATCCCTTGCCCGGCGTGAACGTGATGCTCGCCGAGCAGGATCGGGGGGCCGCCACCGGGCCCGACGGCCAGTTCACCCTGCGCAAGGTCCCGGAGGGGACGTACGCCCTGGAGGCCCGCTTCGTCGGCTACGCGACGGCTACCCGCACCGTTGAGGTGACGGCGGGGGCCACCACGCGGCTCCGCATCCGGCTGGAGCCGAACGCCGTGGACCTCGACGGGATTGAGGTGACGGCGCTGCACCCCGGCCCCCAGCCCACCGGCGACCTGCAGAGCGAGCAGATTCGGGAGGCCGAAGTGGCCGATCCCGGCGAACTCCTGCGCGGCATGCCGGGCGTCGGCTCAACGCGCCGCGGCCCCATTGGCCTCGACCCCAACGTGCGCGGCCTTTCCGAAACGGAGGTCGGCGTGTACATCGACGGCCTCCGAACCTTTCCTGCGGGCCCGGGCCGCATGGATTCCCCCCTGAGCCACGTTGACCCCAGCACCATCGAGAGCATCGACGTAGTGAAGGGCCCCTACGCGCTCACGTGGGGGCCGGGGAATATGAGCAGCGTCCGTGTAACGCAGCGCGGCGAGGATCCGCCCCGCACGCCCCTCACCGGCACCGTGCGCACGGGGTACGACGCGAACCTGGGGGCCGTGGAAACGACCGGCTTCGCCATGGGGCGTCAGGGGCGCTGGTTCTACAGTGCCAACGGCGCGTGGCGCCAGGGAAACGACTACGAAACCGGCGGGGGCGAGACGGTGCCCGGCGACTTTGAGTCGGCCGACGGGCGCGGGCGCATCGGTGTGGAGCTGTCGGATCATTCCACCCTCTCGGTGAACGGCAGCTACCAGCGGCAGGACAACCTCGACTACCCGGGCCGCCTGCTCCACGCTGAGTATTTCGAGACCGGCATGGGGCAGCTCACGTACACGTACGACCGGGGCGATCAGGGCCCGGTCCGTTCAGTAAACGTGCGCGTGGGGGCGCAGCAGACGCTTCACAAAATGACGAACCGGACCAAGCCGTCCTACGAACAGGGGATGCGCGTTCGGGTCCCCACTGAGGTTCAGAACGTCAACGGCCGCGTGGCAGTCGACCTTCTGCCGCGCCCCGACTGGCAGTTCACGCTCGGGGCGGATGCGGTGCACACCTTCCGCGACGCGACGCGCTACCGGACGATGGTCGACATGGACATGGTCAACCGCGAGAAGGCCTGGCCCGGCGCCACGATTACGCAGGGGGGCGTATTTGCGAAGGCCCAACGTACAGTGGGCGACCTGGCGCTCACCGGCACGACACGGCTCGACCTGGCCCGGGCGGATGTCAACGATCCGACCGACGCCTTCCGCCAGCTGGTGGGCCCCGAAACGGAGCTGAAGCAGAACAACGTGATGTGGAACGGGTCCGCGACGGCCTCGCTGCCCCTCACCGAGCGATGGACGCTCTCGTTGGGGGCCGGATCGGTGGCCCGCCCCGCCGACGCTACGGAGCGCTACGCGGAGCGCTTCCCGTCCAGCAAGTCGCAAATGAGCGCCGAATTCCTGGGCACGCCCACGCTGGCCCCGGAGCGAAGCACGCAGGCCGACCTCTGGCTCGACGGCCGGGGGGAGGGATGGTCCCTCCGCCTGAGCGGATTTGCTCGCCAGATCGATGACTACATCACCTTCCGAAAAACGGACGACATCGATCCTGTACTGCCCATGAGCCCGGCGGTCTTCCGGTACGTGAACGGAGAGGCAACGTTTGTCGGGTCGGAGGTACGAACGACGGTCGCGCCCGCCCGGCCCCTCACGCTGCGGGCCTCGGGGAGCGTCCTGTGGGGGCGCGACGAGGCGCTCGACGAACCGGCCTTCGGCGTGGCGCCGCCCGCCGCCACGCTCGGCGCGCGGTGGAGCCCGTCGGTCACGTTGGGTCGTGTGTCGGAGGTGTACGTGGACGGCGCGGTGAACCTGACGGCTGAGCAGGATCGGGTGGCCGCGTTCCGCGGAGAGAGCCCGACCGATGCCTACACGACGGTGGATCTCCGGGCCGGGGCGCAGGTTCTCCGGCGTGTGAACCTGAAGGTCGGCGTGCAGAACCTGTTCGACGTGGCGTACGCCCACCACCTGAACGCGAAGAACCCGTTCAGCGGGGCGCGCATTCCCGAACCGGGGCGCGTGATTTCGATGACGCTGCGCGTGCCGTTTTAACCCGAAAAATCCCCTGCTCCCGGGTCGCGGGCCGTCCGGGCCCTTCCGCGTGCGGAACCTCCCGGGCGGCCCCAAAATTGGAGCGGTGGCGTTTCTGTCAATCAAAAGCGCCGTCCACCAGATTCCGTCTTCGCCGTCCTGCCCATTTCTGTTCTGTTTCCCATGCGATCGACCGTGTCGTTTCTTATCCGCGGGCTTTCTGTGCTCGTAGTCGCTGCCGGATTGTTTTCCGCCGGCCCGGCCCTGGCCCAGTCGTGCGGGTTCAACGGGCAGCTGCAAATGAATCCCGAGCAGCTGGCGGAGTCGGAGCCCGTGCAGGGCGACGCAGAGGCCGACCTGGTTCTCGTCGAGTTCTTCGACCCCAACTGCCCGCACTGCCAGGACTTCTTGCCCGTCATGGACCAGGTGATGGAGCAGTACGGCGACCAGGTGCGCTACTACAAGCAGCCGGTCCCGCTGTGGGAGTTCTCGCGTCCCCAGGTCCGCGCCATCCTCCTGGCGAAGCAGCAGGGCAAGTACTACGACATGATTGACGCCCAGCTCCAAAGCCCCCACGCCGGGAAGGGCGGGATGACCACGGACCAGATTGTGGCGCTGTCGGAGGAGATTGGCATTGACGGGGACTGGATGGAGGAGAAGCTCTCCTCGGGGGCGAGGCAAGAGGCGGTGAATCGCCTGCCCTACGAGGCGCGCAAGGCCGGCGTGCAGAGCACCCCGACGCTCGCGATTGGGCAGAAAGTTGTGGGCAACCGGTCGGCCGACTGCATCGGGCAGTTGATCGAGCAGGAGCTCTCCGCCTCGGCGGAGGCCGCCTCCGGATCGTAACTGCCGCGCAATTCGATTTTCTGTTTTGTTCCTGATCTCCCCACCGGGCAATGGCCAATGAGCCTGGACGCAACGATCCGTGCCCCTGCGGCAGTGGGGATAAGTACAAGCACTGCTGCATGAACGCGTCTGCCTGGTACGAGAACAAGCTCCTCTCAGGCGCGCTGGCGGTGCTCATCCTCGCAATGGCCCTCGTATTGATTGCGGTGATGTTCTTCGGGGGCGGCGGGCCGGAGTGCCCCCCGGGCCAGGTGTGGTCGGACGCCCACGGGCACTGCCACTGACGGCTGCCGGGCGCCCGGTTGTTTTTCGGGGCGGATCCGCATTTCTTTGGAGTGGTCGTTCGTCGCCCGCACCCGGCGTGCAGTCCTATGGCGTTTCTCGACGTTGCGAACGTGACAAAACGCTACGGTGACACCGTGGCGGTGGACGACGTGTCGTTCCAGGCCGAGCCGGGGCGCATCCTCGGCCTCCTCGGCCCCAACGGCGCGGGGAAGACGTCCACGATCCGCATGATCACCTACATCACCGTCCCCGACGCCGGCGCCATCCGGTACGACGGCACGACGGTGGGGCCGTGGAGCCAGCAGCGCATGGGCTACCTGCCCGAGGAGCGCGGCCTCTACAAGCGCCTCCGCGTCAAGGAGCAACTCGTGTACCTCGGCACGCTGAAGGGGCTGACAAGGGCGGAAGCGGCCGACCGGGCCGATCACTGGCTCGCTCGCTTCGACGCCACCGGCTGGGCTGACATGAAGACCGAGGAGCTGTCGAAGGGGATGCAGCAAAAGATTCAGTTCATCGCCACGCTGCTGCACGACCCCTCGCTTCTCATCTTCGACGAACCCTTCAGTGGCCTTGACCCCATCAACGCCGAGCTCCTGCGCGACATCATCCTGGAGCTCCGGCGCGATGACCGCACCATCCTCTTCGCCTCCCACCGCATGGAGCAGGTCGAGCAGCTCTGCGACGACATTTGCCTCATGGCCCGCGGCGACGTCGTGCTGCAGGGGCCGCTGCGCGACATCAAGAAGCAGTTTGGCGAAAACACGCTCGTCCTGGAATTTGACGGCGACGATAGCTTTATCGATGTGCTGGAGGCAGAGGGCCAGGTGCGCGTGAATACCCGGAGCGCCCACCGCGCCGAACTCACGCTGGCCGACGGCACCCCGGCCCGCATGGTGCTCGATCGGGCCCTCGCCGCGACCGACGAGCTGTACCGCTACGAGCGAACGGCCCCGCCGCTCAACGAGATTTTTGTGGAGGTCGTGGGCGAAGACGAGGCCCGCCGGATGCAGAAAGAAGCAGCCACCGAGCCGACCGGATAACGCCGGCACGCTCGGCCTCCCCTTCCGCACGCACTCACTCATTTTTCCCCGCCGCCGTGTCCGCTCACAAGATTTGGCTCATTCTCCAGAGCGAGTTCTGGCGCCGCGTGCGATCGAAGGCCTTCATTTTAGCGACGATCCTGGTCCCCGTTGGCTTTGTTGTCCTGGCGGCGGCCCCGGCCCTCTTTGGCTACCTGGCCGAGCAGACCGATGAGCGGGTCGTGGCCCTGGTCGATGAGACCGGGCACCTGGCCGACTCGCTCGTTGCGGCGGGAGACGAGCGCATCACGTTTCGGGCCGTCGGGGCGCCCATCGACTCGGTCCGGGCCGACGTGCGGAACGGGATGTACGACGGCTACCTGCTGCTGCCATCTGCACTGCTGGAGGGAGAGGGCGAGGCCACCTACTACTCCATGAAGGGCGGCGGCCTCACCCTGCGAACCCAGATCGACGCCCTGGTAAACCGGGTGGTACAGGAGCGGCGCCTGACGAGTGCGGGGGCGGACGCGTCGGTGCTCGCCATCGTGCGCTCGGATGTAGGGCTGAGCACCCGGAAGCTGGCGGAGGAGGAAGGCACCACGGCGGACAGTTCGCTCGCCCTTACCGCCATCGGCTACGCCATGGCGTTTATCATTTACTTTGCGGTCTTCATCTACGGCCAGTACGTGATGCAGGGCGTGATTGAGGAGAAAAGCAACCGCGTCGTTGAGATCGTCGTCTCGTCCGTGCGCCCGTTTGAACTGCTTATGGGCAAGGTGCTGGGCATTGGGGCCATGGGGCTGGTGCAGATGGTGACATGGGCGGTGCTCGTGGTGGGCGGCTTCTCCGTGGCGGGGCCCGTGCTGGCCCTGGTGATGAGCCCCGAGGCCCTGGGCGTGGCGCCGGAGACCTCGCAGCAGGCCATGACGGAAGCGGCGGGGGCGTCGATTCCCACCATCCCGCTCGACCTCGTGGCGTGGTTCGTGCTGTTCTTCCTCGGGGGCTTTCTGCTCTACGCCGCCCTCTTCGCCGCCGTGGGCTCGGCCGTCGAACAGCAGCAGGACGCCCAAAACCTCCTGCTCCCCGTGATGGCGCCGCTCATCGTGCCCATCCTGTTTCTCTTCTTTATCATCCAGAGTCCGAACGCGACGGTGTCGGTCGTCATGTCGATGATTCCGTTCTTCTCCCCGATCCTCATGGTGCTGCGGGCGGCCATCACCAACGTGCCGGTGTGGCAAATTGGGATGTCTTTTGGGTTGCTTGTCGCCACGTTCGTCGGGATGATCTGGCTGGCGGGGCGCATCTACCGCGTTGGCATCTTGTCGTACGGAAAGACGCCCGGCTTCCGCGAGATCGCCCGGTGGGTCACCTACGACTGATGCCCTGTCGATCTCGATCGTAGTGGGCTCTGCCATCGCGTGCGCCGGTGAGCCATGCGCTTCTGTAGCATGCGCTTCTGTAGGGAGTATGGGCGCGTGTACACAGAAGAGAACCCAAACGGCACCCCCACACTCCACACCCCATACTCCCATACCTCGATACTCAAACTCCCCACAGCCACCAGATCCCGCCGCAGGTAACAACGGCCAGAAGCAGCTGGAGGGGGGCGCCCATCCGCAGGAAGTCGGTAAAGCGGTAGCCACCTGGGCCGTACACCATCAGGTTCGTCTGGTAGCC
>JAWOAQ010000140.1:0-20570 GCA_046498495.1 Salinibacter sp.
TCAACCTGGTGGAGACGCGGGAGATTGAGCGCGTTCGCCGCGAGGAGCTCGACGCCCTGCAGCAGCAGCTGCGCCAGGTCGAGCTCCTCGCGGCGAACGCGCTCAATCTCCCGCGTCTCCACCAGGTTGATGAACTGCTCCATAACAGTGAACACCACCTCGCGCTGGGTGCGCCGGAGGTCGACCTCGTCGGCCCTCGACTCCGTGCTGGCCTCGCGGAGCGACGAAATGTTCTCAAACCCATTAAAGAGCGTGAGGTCGGCGTTCCCTCCCATGTTCAGAAAGTCGGTCGAGCGCGAGGTGAAGTCGCCCGTCACCTGGCTAAAGTTCCGTCCGTACTGCCGCTGCACGTTGGACGACACATTCAGGCTGGGCGTAAAGTCCAGCCACTCGGATCGCTCCTGCGCCTCGCTTTGCCGCACCGACGCCTGCGCCCGTCGCAGGTCGGTATTCTGATCAAGCGCAATGCGGATGGCCTCCCCGAAGGTGACGGCGGTGGTATCGGTGCTGCCCCCGAGGTCCGGCTGGGCCCCTGCGGGCACAGCCCCGACCAGCCCCAGAACCGCGGCCAGGACAAGCGCTGCCCCCCAGCCGCGGAACGGAGTCAGAGGAGGTGCGGCGAGACGAAAAGACATATCGTACGTTGGACTGTTGTGAAAGAAAGAGCGACAGGTCGCCGTCATAGAACGTCGTTATTCGTACCGGAGCGAATCGATGGGATCCAGTCGGGCCGCCTTGTAGGCCGGATAGCCTCCAAAGACGAGGGCCAGCAAGGTGACGCCCGCCACGGCAATGCCGGCCCAGATCCACGGAAAGGCGGGCTGCAGATCAAACCAAACGGCCGTGAGGTTGCCCCCGAGCCCCCCAAGGACGATGCCGACCAGGCCGCCCACCTGGCAGAGAATGATGGCCTCCAGCAGAAACTGGCCCAGGATGTCGTACCATCTGGCCCCCACAGCCTTCCGGATGCCAATCTCTTTGGTGCGCTCCGTGACGGAGACGAGCATGATATTCATGATGCCCACGCCGGCCGCCAGCAGCGCAATAAGCCCGACGGCGGCCCCGCCCAGCGTGAGGGTCCGCGTAAACTCCGTGAAGGTGCTGCGCAGCCCATCGCTCGTGTCGATGCTAAAGGTGGCCGGCTGCCCCGGCTCCACCTGGCGGATGACGCGCAGCGTGCGCTGGACGGCCGCGCGGGCGGCCGGAAGGGCCTCCGGAGACGGGGCCTGCACGCGGATTGAGTTCATGTTGCGACCGCCGTCGCCGTAGGTACCCAGCAGGTGCGTGATGGGGGCGTAGATGCGCGAGTTCGGGTCTCGGAAGAGCCCCCCCTTTTCCGCCAGTACCCCGATCACCTCCAGGCGCACGCGGCCAATGCGCACCTGCTTGCCGATGGGGCTGGCGGCCGGAAAGAGCGCCTCCGCCACGGAGGAGCCGAGCAGCGCCACGGGACGCGCATTCTGCACATCCTGCTCGGCAAACGGCCGCCCCGCCTGCATGTCGTAGCCAAACGTCCCAAGAAAGGCCTGATCGGTCCCGTAGAGGCGGAGGTTGGGGTTGGTTTCCTGCCGCTCGGACCGTGCCTTTATATCATAGTCGAACCTCTCCTCCACGCTCACGGCGAAGCGCCCGCCAAGCTGCTCCTTCAAGCGCGTCGCCTGCTGATAAGTCAGCGGGGGATGGTACCGCTCCTGATCGTCCCCAAAGTCGTACCGCTCCACCGACAGGGTCGACGCCCCGAGGCCCTGGATCGAGCTCTTAAAGTAGAGGTCGATCACGTCAACGGCCGTCACCGCGGCAATGACCGCGAATACGCCAATCACCATGCCCAGGAGCGTAAGCGCCGAGCGGAGCTTGTTGGCGCGGAGGGCGCGGAGGGCCTGCCGGATCATTTCAAGCAGCTGCATAGCACAACGAGATGGTTCGACGGGCCGGTTATTCGTAGCGAAGAGCATCAATCGGATCGGCCGTGGCGGCCTGCCAGGCCGGTGCAATGCCGAACAGAATGCCCACGCCCACACAAATGGCGAACGCAATGAGAACCGTCTGCAGGGGAAGCGACGCGGGAAACCCCAGGGCGCTCACCCCCATCGCGCCCAGCGCCGACAGCCCCAGGCCAACGAGCCCTCCAATCAGACACACGATGATGGCCTCGATGAGAAACTGGAGCAGAATGGTGCGCTCTTTGGCCCCCACGGCCTTGCGGATGCCAATCTCTTTGGTCCGCTCGCGCACCGATACGAACATGATGTTCATGACCCCAATGCCGCCGACCACCAGGGCAAGCCCGGTCAGGAACAGCCCCACGCCGTAGATCGCGAGCTTGGTCCCGGCAAAGCTGGCCCGAATTTGCTGCTGGTCGTTGATCGCGAAGTTGTTGGACTCGCCCGGCGCCACGCCCCGGGCGGTTCGCAGGAGGCCGGTGAGTTCATCTTTTGCGCGTTGCAGTGACACGTCGTCGCTCGTCTTGACCATGATGTTGACGCCCCACCGCCGGCTCACCCCGAATAATTTATCGTAGGTGCTGAACGGAATGATGATGCGCTCGTCGGGCGTGCCGGGGCCCCCAAACATCCCCTCTCCCTGCGGCGCCTGTACCCCCACAACCTCACAGGAGGGGCCGTTCAGCTTGATCGTCTTCCCGATCGGCGTGGCCACCGGAAAAAGCTCGTTGGCAATATCGGCCCCAATGACGCACACGTTCCGGGCCCCCTGCTCGTCGGCCTGATTCAGAAATCGGCCCTGCCCGAGTTCGACATCCCGAATTTGGCCGTACTGCGATGTTGAGCCGGTGATCTCGGCCTCGATATCACGCCCCTCGTACTCCACCGTGCGATCGGTGTCGGTGGTGGGGGCCACAGCGGTCGCGAAGCGTGCGCGGTCCCGAATGGTCGCGGCCAGGGCCGGTTGAATGGGGGGGCGGTTGCGGAGGCGCCACCACTCCCGGTCCGTATTCTGCCCCCAGGGGAACTGATCGACGTACAGCACATCCGCCCCCAACTGGGAGAGCGACTTCTCAAACTCCTGATTCAGGCCGTTAATGACGGTGGCCATGAGGGTGACCGACGCGATGCCGATGACGACCCCGAGCGTCGTAAGCATTGAGCGCATCTTGTTGGCCCAGATGGCCTGCCCGGCGATGCGCAACCCCTCAACAAGTTCGAAGAGAAACCGACGCACAGTGGAACGGAGACAGGGGAGAAAGCGAGTGCGGCTGAGGTGTCGGGGTCCGGCCTCGAGAGTACGGGCGGGGGAGCGTGCCCGCGGGTTCCCTTTCTCTCGAGATCCTCTTACAGCGGAAGGGGATGCATGATGCTACTTAATCGACGAGTTGCTTCTTTTGTGGGATGAACGGACGCATCCACCGCACGAACGGCGCCCTTCATCTGCCCACGGACCCGGGCTGCCGTTTCCCCGGGCTCGTCGCCCCCCCGCCGGAGCATCTCGCGTGGCAGTGAAAACTGCACCCGCACCAGCGCCCCGTCGCGCTCGACGGACGCCTGATCCAGCAGATCCCGCTGCCGGTCGGTAAGCTCGCTCTGCGACAGGCGCAAGACCGCCAGCAGCCCCTCGGCCATTTCGGTCACGTTGCCCGCACTGGCATCATCAGACATCGTGAGGTACGCTTCGCCCTCTACGGTTGCGTCCGTGAGCGTGAGGGCCAGGGCCTGCTCGCGAATCTTTTCCTTCAACTCGCGCACCTTCCCGCCGGCCTTGTCCTCCAGCGCCGACACGCCAGACGACACGCCGGACGACATTTCGCTGAGCCCCAGCACGCGATTGGACCACTGAACGAGGGAGCGCTGAATGCCCGCATGGGTCACCGCCGAGTCGTCGGACTCGGCATCTGCCTCCTCGTCACGGGCCACCGCCTCGCCCATCTCCAGGGCCGAGGAATCGCCGAGGGCCGACTGCAGAACATTCCGGCCCGCGATCCAGGCCGTGCGGTCTCGCCCCAGGCGCTGCAGGAGGGTCATGTACGCGTCGTCATCAACGAGGCGGGCCCCCTCCCCCTGGTGCCGATCCACCATGGCCCGGGCCCGCTCGGCATCGAGGGCCACCCCCACCGTGCCGTTGTCCACGAACGCCAGGTGCAACGCATCGGGCGACGGGGACTCGTTGGCGGGCACCTCCGCGTCCTCGTCCGTCGCCTCCTCTTCCCCAACGGCGGCGCGGAGCGGCACCCGATAGAGGGGGACGTCGCGATACGTGCTGCGCTCCACCGTTACGTCGGACGCCTGCTCGAGAAACCGATCCATCTGGTCGGCCGTCAGGTCCGCAAACACCACGGCACTGAAGTCCTTCTCGCCATTGCTCCCCATGGTGCCGTATACCGCCTTCAGATCGGTCTGCGGATTCAGGTCCGTGGCCTCCACAAAGGCGCGGAGGGGCGGCGGCCCCGCGGCGCGGAGGCTGTCAGCGGTCAGGTCTTGAACCTCATCAATCTGCTGGGCGGCCGCCTCAAGATCCATCATGCCCACAAATCGGGGCTCACTGGGAAGCAGGTTGGCCGCGCGCCGCGTCTGCGCCGGGACCTGATCGGTCATGCTCATGTACGGCTCACACCCCCCGAGCAAAAGAAGACCGGCGACGGCAAGAAGGCTCCAGGAACGGGGGCGCAAAAGCATCATGGCAGGGCAGGTGGATGATGAGGAACAACGTCCGCTATGCACAACGCCCGCCCCCCCTCCAGGATGCGGCCCGTGCGACGAACGGGCCGCTCAGGTCGATGGATGGGCGCCCGAGACGACGCGTCGGCCCGGCGCAGCCTTATCCCGCCGTCCCAATTAGCGTCTCCACGTTCTCACGGTAGCCGCGGCTCGTCTTCAGCGGCGTTCCGCACGCCATGATGAGGCGATACGTGCCATGATCCTGCGGGCGCAGTTCGGTCACGTAGTCGGTATTCACAATGTAGGAGCGGTGGACGCGCAGGAAGCGGTCTGGATCGAGCCGGTCGGTGAGCTCCTTCATGGTGGCGCGGATGAGGTGCCTCTCCTCGCCGTCGCAGAGCGCCACGTAATCGCCCTCCGACTCGACCCACTGCACGTCGTCAGCATCAACGAAGTAGATGCGGTTCCGGCTGCGGACGGTGAAGCGCTCCAGCGGCGCATCCGTTTCGGAATCGTCCGCCTCCGCCTCCGCGTACCGGTCGAGCACAGCGCGGAGGCGACTGCTCAGGTGTTCCGCTTCGGCCCGCTGCAGCTGGGTCC
This sequence comes from Salinibacter sp., assembly GCA_046498495.1. Taxonomy (GTDB): domain Bacteria; phylum Bacteroidota; class Rhodothermia; order Rhodothermales; family Salinibacteraceae; genus Salinibacter. Next base: position 5,211 of record JAWOAQ010000140.1, read on the forward strand.
GAGCTCGATCCAACGCCTCCGCAAACCGCTCCTCGTCGATTGGCTTCAACAGGTAATCGAGCGCGTGGGCGTCGAAGGCCTCCAGCGCGTACTCGTCGTAGGCGGTCACGAAAATGGTGAGCGGCATCTGGGCGACCCCCACCTCGCGGACCACCTCCAGCCCGCTCATCTCCGGCATCTGTACGTCGAGAAAGACGAGGTCCGGGGCCTCCTCTTGGATCTGTCGGACGGCCTCAGGCCCGTCGCCGGCCTCTCCGACGACGCGCACGTCCTCGACCGACTCCAGGAGTTGCCGGACGCCCGTGCGGGCCAGCGGCTCGTCGTCGACAATGAGGGCACGAATCGACATGGGACGCGTCGACCAATGAACAAGGCGCAGAACGAACAGCACAAGGGCTTACGGCGTCGACACCGCCGCAGGATCCGAAGCGTCTTCGCCGATCGGGGGAGAGTCGGGCTCCCGAGGAATGCGGATCGTGACGCGAGCCCCGCCCTCTGCGGCTGTGCCGAGCGCAAAGGAATGCGAGTCGCCATAGAGGGTCTCCAGGCGCTGGCGGGTGTTGGAGAGGCCCACGCCGTCCTCGTCAGAAAGGGCCTCAGGGTCAAGGGTGTCGAAGCCAGGGCCGCTGTCGGCCACCGTAAGCTCGACCTGGCCTCCGCCGCGGCCGGCCGGCGCGGCCGTCACCCGCACCACGCCCCCCTCAGCGTGCGGCGCAACGCCGTGGCGCACCGCGTTTTCGACCAGGGGTTGCAGGATAAGGTAGGGGACCGAGGCCTCACTCACGCCGGGGGCCACCGAAATATCCACCTGGAGCCGATCGCCGAACCGCGTCTGTTCGATCTCGAGGTACCGCTCCAGTAGATCGATTTCCTTGCGCAGGGGGACCATCTGCACATCCGCCCCCTTGAAGGTGGCTCGCAGGAGGTCACTCAACAGGCGGAGCGTGCGGGCGGCTTTGCTCGTGTCGCCCCCCCGCACCAGCACGGCGATTGCATTGAGCGTGTTAAAGAGAAAGTGCGGATTCACCTGCATCCGGAGGGCCTGGAGCTGCGCCTGCGCCAGCTCGGCACGGAGCGCCTGGGCCTGTGCCTCCTGCTGGCGGGATCGCACAAAGTGCTCGTAGGCAAAGCAGAGAGCCGCCAGAATGAAGTAGGTGAAGTAGTCCGTCACGAACCGGCGAAACAGCAGGACGGCCAGGGACCAGTCCTCAACGTCGTAGGGCTCGGCCCGAACGAAGGACGTCGTAAAGTCGGGGTAGACGCCCTCGCGCGTGAAGGTGGCCACGGCAAAGAGGCCCTGCTCCAGCATCACATGAAGGGCCGCGATCGGGAGTCCCAGTGCGAGGCCCCACCAGAGCCCCCGCCGCCAGCTGGTTCGAACGTCGACCCACCGGAAGAGGGCCAGCACCACCGGAGTCAGGAGGGCCCAGAGGTGCAGGCGCGTCCACAGCCCCACAACGAATGCAAACAGAGCAAACGGCACGCGCAGCCACAGCAACTCCTGGTTGGCCGTACGAAACCATTCCACAATGCGCGGCGCCGTGGCTTCGGTAAACACGAGCAGCACCGCGAGGACGGCCGTTCCGTACAGGAGGTAGCGCCGTGCAAACCGGTGAAGGGACGACAGCTCCGAGGAGGCCGGGCCGGCCATGAACAGGGTCGACGCGTGAGGGGAGGGGTGTGTAAACCGGGACGTGCCCCCGAAGCGGGACGACGCCCCCGCTGTCTCCAACCAACGGCCCGCGGCCCCTCAACGTTACACCCTCGTCCACGGAGCCGGGGACACCGGCTCCAAAGGAGAAGCGGAGGGGGAGGGATTCGAACCCCCGGGGCCTCGCGGCCCGCCGGTTTTCAAGACCGGTGCATTCGACCAGGCTCTGCCACCCCTCCGGCGGCACTATTGTACTTTTGCTTTGACATGTCCGCCATTGGATGGGTTTCGGTCCACGCCTAAAACTCGGCAAAACAGTCTTGAGTGGCGTTGAACGGGGGGAGTCGAGACGTCTCCTTGCAACCTCCGGTCTTCCCTAACCATCATCTACTGTCTTCGGCAAGAACGCTTAGAGACTGAACCCAACCGGTGAAAAGGCGTTTTCTGACGGGTTTACTGGTACGATACTGGTACGATTGCTGAGATTCCATTCCCGTTGGGCGCGGGCCTCCTCGGAGAGGAAAAACAGGCTGGCGAAGAGAACACCAAGAACACAGGGGATTCCGGTCGAGGCTCGGGGCATCGTCAGGGGGTGTTTTTCGAGAGCGCGGATGAGGAGGGTCGTTTACCGGGTCATGCGGTCATCGAAGCCACGATGATCCGGGAGAATTCGTTACAGGGACGGGCGCAGTTTTGGGCGCCGCCTCCGCTCCGGATCTCAGTCTCGGCCCTGTGAGAGGGGCTCGCAGTGACACCTCTACACCACGGAAAGTCAAGATGCCCGTGAGGACTCTCGCAGTCGATGGCGAGTGGTGCGCGGGGACACGGGAGGGCACTCTTCTCCCTATCCCACCCACACCCCCGCCACGACAAACCCGAGGGCGGCCAGCCCCGCCTGCACCAGAGCGTACGGCATCTGGGTGTTGATGTGGTCGACGTGATCGGAGGCGGAGGCCATCGACGCGATGATCGACGTATCCGAAAGCGGCGACGCATGATCGCCAAACAGTCCGCCGGACAGCACCGCCCCCAGCAGGAGAGACGCGGGCACTCCCAGGCCCGACGCGAGGGGGAGGGCCACCGGAATCAGAATCGCGAAGGCCGTCCACGACGAGCCCAGCGTGAACGACACGAAGCAGGTGGCCGCGAACACCGTGACCGGCATCCACCAGGCCGGGCCCTCGCCCACGAGGCCCACCACGTACGCGCCCATCTCCAGCGCCTGTGACACCTGCCCCAGCGCAAAGGCCAACACGAGAAGAAAGGTGACCGGCACCAGGCCCGAGGCCCCCTTCACCACCCAGTCCATCGCGTCCTCGAGAGAAAGCACGGACGGGCTTCCCCAGAGACGAGGCCCCACGTAGAGCAGAATCGCCGCTCCGACGGCCGTGCCCACGGCCCACAGGACGGCGGTTGCCCCGCTCCCCTCCATCACCGATCCGTCCCCCGTCACGTAAAGACCGACGAAGATCATCGCCACCATCACGCCTACCGGCAACAGCAAGTGGCGGGCCCGCGGCACCACATCGTCGGGCGGCTCGATGCGGGCAATGTCTTCGGCGATCATGGGCTGCGCCCCCGGCCGCAGGAGTTCTCCCCGGTCCTGGGCCCGCGCCTCGGCCCGCCGCATCGGCCCAAAGCCCCACCCTGTGAGGGCCAGCCCCAGCGAAAAGAGGAGGGCCGCAATGCCGAAGAAGTTAAACAACAACCCGCCCGCGAGGACCGACACGGCACTCCCCGCCACCTCCTGCGCGCTCACGAGCCCCAGCACATACGCCCCCCACCCGTTGAACGGAATCATCATGCACACCGGGGCGCACGTGGCGTCGCAGTAGTAGGCCAGCTTCTCGCGGGGCAGGTTCAGTTCATCAAAGAAGGGACGGCTGACAGCCCCAACCGTCAGGTTGGAGATGTTGGACTCGACGAACATAACCAGGCCGGTGCCCCACGCCAGCAGCTCGGCGCTTCGTTTGCTGGTGCCCCATCCGCGCTTCCGTGCCCACGCCACGAACCCCTGCACCCCACCGGACGCCTGCACCAGTGCCACCAAGCTGCCCACAAGCAGGCAGAAGATGAGGATGCTCGCATTCGTCTCGTTTGTAAAGACGGCAACCATCTGGTCCGCAAGCTCACGGAGCCCCTCCACCGGGTGCCCCCCGGTGAGAATCGTGGTGCCCAGCCAAAGCCCGGTGAGAAGCGAAAGGTAAATCTGACGCGTCCACATCGCCAGCCCGATGGCCACCACAGGCGGCAGCAATACAATCCAGTCCATACCAGTCGACGACTCGTGGGTGGGACCTCGTGCTCCCCGCCGCCCCAACTAACCAAGAAGGTCCTCCAGGGGCAAGCGGCCTCCGAACGGGATCGCGGATTCCCCTTCGGTTTGTGGCGGGGGCACCCTGCCACCGGCCCGGTTCGTTATAACTGATTGATATTTGCGCAGGCGGGGCCCCCGTTGCCGGGATGCAACGGGGCCGGTCGGCAGGAGCACATCCACACGTTTCCTTCTGACGAGGCTGCATCCATTGAGACGCGTCCTCATTCAAACGACACCAACCAACCCTTTCTCTGGCCCCGTCTCCCCATGCACGCACCGTCCCTCTTCGACTTCACTGCCCCGGAAGCCACCCCCTCCGACTGGCGATCCGTGGACGATCCGGTGATGGGCGGCGTCTCCGAAAGCACCTTTACGACGACCGACGCCGGCGCGGCCTTTACGGGCACTGTGTCGCTGGAACGCGGGGGCGGCTTCTGCTCCGTGCGGGCCCCGGAGGGACCGTACGACCTAAGCGCGGCTGACGGCCTCCGCCTTCGCCTGCGGGGCGACGGCCACCGCTACTGGATCACCTTCTACACCACGTCGGCCGGGCCGGTGAGCTACCGCACCCCCCGTCGTCCCCCCGAGCAATGGTCCGACGGTACCGTGCCGTTCGCCGACCTCACCCCCTACCGCCGCGGCACAAAGCACCCCGCGGCCCCACCGTTCTCTCCTGCCCAGGTTCGCACGTTTGGCGTCCTTATCGCCGATAAGCAGGCCGGTCCCTTTCGCCTGGAGATCAAATGGATTCACGCCGAGGGATCCCTCGCATAGCTTTTTGCACAAAACCCACTCCCGTTCGGCTCGATATCCTCGACATCCCCCTGTAGGTTGCAACGAATGTTTTTCCGCGCGCCCTCCACCCGCCCCACCGCATGCCCGATTCCCCCGACGCCCCCCGCACCAAAAAGCACGTCGCCATCTCCGGCAACATCGGCGCTGGCAAAAGCTCCCTCACCGAAGTGATGGGGGAGTACTTCGACTGGAAAACCGTCTACGAGCAGGTCGACGAGAATCCGTACCTCACCGACTTCTACAACGACATGCGGCGGTGGTCCTTCAACCTCCAGGTGTTTTTCTTATCGCGCCGCTTTGAGCAGCTCCAGAAGATTGAACACATGGAGGCCTCTGTCGTGCAGGACCGCTCGATCTACGAGGACGCCCAGATCTTTGCCCGGAACCTCTACGAGATGGGCCTAATGACCGGACGGGACTACCAGAACTACACGTCGCTCTTTTCAATCATGACGTCGTACCTCGATCCCCCCTCGCTCCTGGTCTACCTTCGCGCCTCGGTTCCCACGCTGGTCAACCACATCCAGCAGCGGGGGCGCGAGTACGAGTCCACCCTCCGCATTGACTACCTGGAGCGCCTGCAGGGCCACTACGAAGAGTGGATTGAAAACTACGACCGAGGCCCCAAGCTCATTGTCGACGTCGACGAACTGGACTTTGTGAACAACCAGGAGGATCGGCGGGCCGTCCTCAACCAGATTGAGAGTCGCCTCTTCGGGCTCTTTCCCGACGAGTAGCCTCCGCGCGCCGCCCGGATTGAGAAACGCCCCTCCGCCACGCGGGTACGTTTTGCCGCTCCGGGCCGGCCTCCGTCTCTGGAGTGGAACGCGTGTTTTCGGTTCGCCGTCGCGGTTCATGCTTCTTTGCCTCCCGTCTGAACGGATTTCCTTCGCCGCCTCCGCCGCCGGGCGGGCGGTGATCCTTGTGTGTGCCCTCCTCGTGCTTGCCGGTCGTCCCGCCGCCCACGGACAGGCCGACACGACGGCGGCGCCCGCTGACTCGGCCCAGCGCCCCGGGCCTCCAGCCGATACTGCCTCCGCCGACACCACCCTCGCCCCGCAGCCCGTTCCCTCCGTCGTCCGGGGACGCACCGTGCTCGACTCCCTTCCGGCCCGCTCGATCCACGTGGGGCTGGAGCACGTGCTGGCCCAGCACCCCGGCAGTTTTCTGTACGACCTGGGGGCCGTCGGATGGCCCCACGGGTGGAGCACGGACGGGCTTCCCCCTCACTACGCGGGCCTCTGGGTCGAGGAGCGCCCCTACACCGACCCCTTCCTGGGCCGTCCGCGCTTCGACTTGCTTCCCGCCGGCTTTCTTGCGCCCCCTCGCGTGGATCCGGGCCCGGACGGTGCGCCCGTCGGTGTGCACACCACCTGGCGCGAGTACGACCGGGAGCGGCCCATTACGGAGCTGCGCTTTCGGCGTGCCAGCAATGGGCTGAAGGCGGTGGAGGTGGGGCACTCGCAAAAGCGCCGCCTGTCCCTGGGCGGGGCGCCCGGCCTGCTCCAGCTGTCGATCGGGTTTGGGGGGCGGGCCACGGACGGAACGTACGCGGGAAGCGACCTGCGGCGGGAACGGCGCCTCTGGGGCCGCCTCCGGTACCAGCAGGACAACTGGGGCGTCTCCGTGAGCGATCTCTCCTCGCGCCACCGCATCGGGGCGCACGGGGGCGTGGAACCGCCGGGCCAAACGTTCGAGACCATCTACCTCCTCCCCCCGGCCGCCGACAACGTCCGAAACGCCGGCGCCCGCCGCCGTACCTTTCGCAATGACCTGACGGCCCGCGCCTGGGGCCCGCTCGTGCCCGGAACCCGTCGGCCCACGGTCCTGTCCGGCACCTGGACCGTCAACACGTTTGACTTCGAACCGGGCGGCGGACAGGGCTCGTTCGGGACCGACCCCGACACGACGTGGACCGTCCAAACCACTGGCGGGCATCTCTCGGCGCAGCAAGACGCGGCGCTCGGCCGCCACGCTCTCACGTTCACGGCCCGTGGCCAGCTCTGGAAAGTGGGCCGCTCCAATGTGCCGCAGGTGCAGGGCACGCGCTGGGGGGGGCACCTCACCGCGCGCGACTCGGTCCGGCTCGGCGCCAACGACATCGTTTTGGATGCGGGCTGGCACCGTACCGATGCCCAGCAGTACCCCTCGCTCGGCGCTCGTGCCACCCGCTCGCTCGGATCGGGACAGGTGTCCGCGTCGCTCCAGCTCGCAGGGCGGCGGCCGGACTGGATTGAGGAAACCGGGTTCGCCGGGCTGGTGGTGCCCGGCGTCTCCCCCGACCGTTCCAGCCGGGTTCTGAAGGGCACCCTGGGCGCCAGCACCCGCATTGGGCCGGTGGACCTCGAGATGAAGGCCTTTGCCCACCAGATTCAGGACGGCGTCGACCTCTACGCCCCGGCCGGGGCCTCGTCCCGGACCGACACCGTGGCGGCGCGCCCCACCCCGTCGCCCCTTCGTCGCGTTGGCACCACCCTGTCGCTCGGCTGGCGCCGCGCGGCCGACCGCGGGCTCTACGCCACCGGAGCGGCCACGGCCCAGCGCACCCTGCAGACCGCCGGGTCGCCGCGTCGCGAGCGTCTGGCCCGCACGCTGCCGTCGGTGTACGGGCAGGGGCGGATGGGCGGGCGCTTCGTCTTTTTCGACGACCTGATCACCGACCTCTACGTGGAGGCCCGGGGCTGGACTGACATGAACAGTCGCTGGTTTCATCCGCCCACGGGTCGGATGGCCGTTCCGCCCCTCGCGTCCCCCGTTCCCGACGCCCCCTCCGTCCGCCTCGGGCCCAGCGGGACCGTCGACGCCCACGCCGAAGTTACCCTGCGTGGGGCCACCCTCTTTTTCTCGTTCGAAAACATTCAGGCCGGGACCGAGCTTCAACCCGGCACGTTCGTAGTGCCGGTGTATCCTCTGTCCGCCCGCCAATTTCGGTTCGGTGTGTTTTGGCCTATCTTTGATTAGCCCCCGGCACCGGGATCCCCATCTCGCTCTTCGTCTGTTGCCCTTTAGGGATCGGCCGCACGCATGTCTACCGGAACCGACCGTTCCTCTCCCTCGGAATCAGCCGTCTCGGAAAGCATCGAGTACTACGCCCGCGGCCTCTACCGCGAGTTGTCGTCGAAGAATGTCTTCCTCTGGGCGCAGGCCATCGCCTTTAAGGTCCTCGTGACCATCGTCCCCATCGTGATTCTGGCCACCGGCATTGTCGGCCAGGTGCTGCAGCGCGAGAATGCATTCTCCACCGTGGCCCGGTTCATTCGGGAGCTGCTGCCGCCGGATCAAAGCGGCAACCTGATTACCTTCCTCGAGCAGCTCCAGAACGCAAGTGTGACCATCGTTGGCATCGGGGGCATCGGGCTGTTTCTGTCTGCCCTATCATTGTTTATCACACTTCGGATTGCGGTCAGCAACGCGTTTGAGCAGAACTGGCACCGCGAGCGCTCGCTTTTCGGCGGCTACCTCTTCGATGCCCGCATGGTGCTCCAGGTCGGTCTGCTCTTTGTCCTGACCGTGGGCCTGTCGGTGGGCCTGCCGCCCGCAATCGAGCAACTGCTCGACCCGCTCCCGGGCAACGGAGGCGTCCTTCAGTGGGCCTGGCGCCGCCTCCTGCGTGCCACGGGCCTGGTGCTCCCCCTGCTCATTACGATGGCGATGTTTTTCCAGTTGTACTACCTCGTCCCCCTGCCGCACCCCCGCAAGCGGAGCGCCTTTGCCGGGGCCGCCATCGCCGCGGTGCTCTGGGAAGGGACCAAACAGGCCTTTACGTACTACGCCACGTACGTGGGCCAATTCGACCAGTACGGACCCGAGGCGGGCGACCTGAGCGCCCTGGGCAACACCTTCGGCCTGATTGTCGCCTTCGTCTTCTGGATCTATTTCTCGAGCATTGTGCTCATGATTGGGGCCGTAGTGGCGTCGCTCTATGAACACCGCCACGTGACCGCCGGGTACCTCCCCGGCGAGGAACCCCCACCCGAAGCCCTGCCCATCCCCGATCCTCCGGACGGCTCATCCGGCGCCTCCCCGGCCCCGCCAGGGGACGCTCCCCCGGACCCCACGGCCCCCGACTGATGCCGGCTGCACGCCCCCGATCGTATTCCCTGTGTTCTGTTCCGTTCGCCTTCTTGCGACCCTGATGGTGGTCTTCCCTGTTCGTCCCTGGTTTCGGATCGGCCTCCTGGCCATTGCCCTGGCCCTCGCCAGCGGCGCGCTCCCCTCGGCGTCGGGCTGGGCACAGGCCCCGCTCTACCTCGTCAACAGCGAAACCACGGTCGACGACGTCTCCTTCCGCTTCAGTGGCACGCAAACGTTCGAGGCCGACCGGCTGCAGCAACAAATTGCCACGACGGCCCCGGGGACGCTGGCCCGCCTGCGCAACGCCGTGGCGTTCGTGCCCGGCCTCCAGCGCCGCGCCTTCCCGTTCGACCCCATCACCCTGCAGAAAGATGTGGTGCGGCTCCGGAATTTTTACCGCCGCAACGGCTTCCCGAATCCGCGCATCGACTATCCCGCCACTCAACTCGACACGACCGACAATCAGATCCACGTCATCTTTACCATCCAGGAGGGGACGCCGGTCACGATCCGGGAGCAGGCGTTCCGGACGGCGGACGAACAAGCCCCCCTCGCCTCGCACCTCCCATCCTCGCTCCAATCGGACTGGGCATCGTTCCGACAGTCCACCACCGCCCAGGCCGACGCGCGGTACACCGAGTTCAAGCGCTCGGAGACCGAAGGGGACGTGCGCACGTGGTTTCGGAATCAAGGATACGCGTTCGCAGAGGTGACCTCCGACGTCGACATCGACTCGACGGCGAATACGGCCACCCTGCGATACCTCGTCGATCCGGGGCCGCTGGGCCGCGTCTCGGAGATCGTAGTCGACGGCAATGAGTCCGTAAGTGCGAACATTGTGCGGCGCGAGCTGCCGTTTGAGGTGGGCGACCGGTTCTCCTCCGCTCAGGTCTCCGAAGGGCAGCGGCGCCTCTTTGACCTCAACCTCTTTCGCGTGGCCCTGGCCGACGTCCCCGACCAGCCCCGCGACAGCACCGTGACGGTCCGGTACCGGGTGCGCGAATCAAATTTGCGGGCGTACTCCGGTCAGTTCGGCTACGGCACCCAGCCGGGCCTCACGATGGAGGGCAGCTGGCGCCACCGCAACTTTCGGGGGAACGGCCGGAACCTGATCGTCGGGCTGACCGCCGACACGGGCTACCCGCAAAACCCCCCGTCCTTCCTGCCAAACTTCCTCGCCCAGTCGGCCTCCCGGGACCCCGACCGCCGGTTCCGCGCATCCGTGACGCTGCGCCAGCCGTACCTGTTTGCGGGGGATCTGTCGGGCACCCTTGAACCGTTCGTGCAGGAGCGCATCAATTCCAGCATCGGGGCCAGCTCCGATCGCTTTCTCGGCCTCAACGAGCGGCAGTTCGGGCTCAACACGACCCTCATCTACGACCTGCTGCCGTTCCGATCCCTCTCCCTCCGCCATTCGTTCGCCCGCATTCAGCAGTTTCGGGGCGGCGGGACGGTTGCGTCCCCTGGTGCCGACAGCGACGATTTGTTCGACAAAAGCGTGTTTTCACTCAGCGGGACGCTCGGCAAAACAGACGATTTCATCAATCCAACCCGGGGCTACATCATCCGCCCCTCCATCGAGGCCGGAGGCATTCCCTTCGAGTCCGGCGTCGACTTTGTGCGGACCAGTGCTGAGGTGAGCGGCTATCTTCCCCTGGCCGACCAGGTGGAACTGGCCGGACGCGTGTTTGGGGGCATAGTGTGGCCGGTCGATGCCAGCCGGGACAACCTGACGATTCCGCCGACGGCCTCGGCCCCAGAACTGCGGCGCAATCGGGTCTTTCAGGATCGCTTCTCGGAGTACCTCTTCTACGGCGGGGGCGGGAGTGACGTGCGCGGCTGGCCCTCGCAGCTGGGCGGGGGCAAGGTGCTGCAGCGCTCCTCCCTCGCCCGCGCGGACTTTGTGTACCGGCCCGTCGGCGCCCGATCCAAGCTTGGGGTGAACCTGGAGGCCCGACTCCCATTCCCGGGCCTCGGCGCCGATTGGCGTTCGGCCGTCTTTCTCGACGCCGCTTATCTGTCCCCCGGCGACCTGAACCTCGTGCCGCCCCCCAGCGTAACGACCCCGCCCGGGCCGGAGGGGACGCCGGTGGCAACCGACCCGACGGATGTGATGGTCGGGTCGGGCCTGGGCCTCCGCTACCAGACGCCGTTTGGGTTTGTGCGCTTCGACGCGGCCTACAAGCTGACCCCGGATGCCCTCGACCTTCGCCGGCCCGGCGCCGTGGGCAACGCGGTGACCATCGAGAATCAGTCCCTCGACTCGGTGCCTACGCGCACCATCCGACGCTTTCGTCTTCACTTTGGCATTGGACGGACCTTCTGACCCCGCGCCGCTCCGTCCACGACTCGTTGCATCCGCTCGTCTTCGTCCGTGTCTGCCTCTCCTGCTTCTCCCAATTCTTCCGACGCGCCCGATGCGTCCGACGACGCCCCCGCGCCGCGCCGCAGCTGGCTGCGACGCGTCGGCCGTGCCCTCGGATGGACGGGAGGGGGTCTGCTCCTTCTCCTCGCGATTGGACTGCTGGTGCTGCAGACGGAGTCCGGCGCGACGGCTCTGGCGCGCTACGTGGCCGGTGCCGCCAATCCCCTCCCCGGCACCACCCTCACAATCGACCGGGCCTCGGGTAGCTGGCTGCGGTCCCTCCGGCTCACGGGGGTGACCCTTACGCGAACAGACTCCACGACGGGTGCCTCTGTGGAGATGGCTCGCATCGACACCCTGTCGGCCCGCTACCGCCTCCTTCCCCTCCTCCAGGGCCGTCTCCACATCACCACCGTGTCGGCCGACGGCCCCGCCGTAACGATGCGGCAGGCCGCCGACTCCTCCTGGGACTGGGCCCGCGCGCTTCCCGCCGAGACGGACGCGGACACCAGCGCAGGCCTGCCCATTCGCATTGACCGCGCGGCGGTCACCGACGGGGCCGTTCAGTCTGTCTTCTACGCCGGCGGGCGCGACTCTACCGCCCGGGTTCAGGACCTTCGGGTGCGGGCACGGGACCTCCAGACCACCCCGTCCGTTACCGGGCGCCTCGACACGCTCGGCCTCCAGGCCCGTCTGCCAACCGACACCACCGCACTCCGCCTGGCCGCACGGGGCCGCCTGGCCCCCACCGCGCTTCGGCTGGACACCCTGAAGCTTGACTCCCCCCGCAGCCGTGTGCGCGGCGGAGGTCGCCTGCGCCTCCCCGCGTCGCCCGACTCTTCGGTGAGCGATGTAGACCTCCGGCTGCGCACCGATCCGCTCGTCCTGGCCGACCTCGCTCCACTCGCCCCAACGCTCGACGTGGCGCCCGAGGAGGCCGTCACCCTCGACCTTCGGGTCACCGGCTCCGATCGCGCCCTGACCGCCACGGCGAACGGATCCGTCAACACCGGCGGCACCCTGTCCGCCACCGCAACCGCAACCCCTTCCACCGACAGCGCCGCAAGCACGCCCCTCCAGTACCGCCTCGACGCCGAGGTCGACCAGCTCACCACCAGTCTCCTTGGCCCTCCGGACCCCTCTGTAAACCGCCTCAGCGCCACGGCCTCCGCGGACCTGAGCGGTCCCTCCCTCGCGGCCCTCGATGGAACCGTTGCCCTCCGCGTGCGCGACACTCAATGGGCCCCCTACACCGTGACCGATGCCACGCTCACCTCCACCGTCCGGGAGGGCACGGCCGAACTGGACGGCCAGACCACCATCAATGACGCCACGCTACGCGTCACCGGCCAGGCGCGCCCCTTCGCTGCCGCCCCGTCGGCCGCTCTCACGCTGCGCACCCAGGACCTGAACATTGCGGCCTTCGCCCCCGACGCCGGCGTGGAGAGTGAGTTGTCGGCGACGGCGGACGTCGAGGGGACCGCCCTGGGCGGGCCCGACATGACCCTCGACGCGCAGCTTCAACTGGCCCCCTCTCGCCTCAACACCCAGCGCCTCACCGGCGGCACCGTCTCGGTCGCGCTCCGCCCCGATCAGGCCCGCCTCAATGGGCGCCTCACCCTGCCGGAGGCCCGCCTGGCCACGGCCGGCTCCCTGGAGCGGGACGGCAGCGAAGCCTTTGCCCTGGAGTACCTGCGAATGGAGGATGTTGACCTGGCCGCCCTGACGGGAGACACCACCGGCAGCCGCATCAACGGCAGCCTCCAGGCCGAAGGCCGCGGGTTTACGCCCGAGGCCCTTCGCCTCGACGCCTCGGCAGACGTTGACGACTCCCACTACGGAGCGTATCGCCTGTCGTCGCTGTCGGCCACCGGTCGGCTGGCCGATGGCGATCTGCGGGCAGAGACGGACGTTGTCCTGAACGAGAGCTCGTGGTCCCTCACCGCCACCGGGCAGCCCTTCGACGATCCCTTGACCCTGGCCCTTACGGAGGGGCGCTTCCGCAACGTGGACCTGGGCCCATTCCTGGAGGACTCCACCCAGTCGAGCGACCTAAACGGCACGATTGAAGGCCGCCTGGCCGGAACGGAGCCGTCGTCCCTCCGTCTCGACGCCGCGCTCACCTTGGACTCGTCCGATGTAAATCGCCAGTCCCTCGATGGGGGCGAGGCTCGGGTGCGCCTGCGGGACGGAACCCTGACGAGCAACGGCACGCTTACAACCCCGCAGGGCCGGGGCCAATGGACCGCCACGGCCCGCCCCTTCGACGCGGTGCCCTCGTACGAGGTGACGGAGGGCCGCTTCGAGAACCTCAACATGGGCGCTCTGGCCGGCGTGGCGGGGCTACGCACCGCCCTGTCCGGGACCCTAACGCTGGAGGGCCGCGGCGCCGATGCCTCCACCCTTTCGCTCGACGCCGGGCTCGCCTTCACCGAATCGAGCATCAACAACGCCGCCCTTCCCCAGGGGCAGCTCTCTGTTGGCATCGCCGACGGGGGCGCCACCACGGACGGCGCGTTCTCCCTGGCGGACGGCCATCTGCGGCTCAAGGGGCGCGTTGACAGCCTCGCTTCCACGCCCGCGTACACCGCCCGCGCCGCGGCCGGGGGACTGGACGTGGCCGCCCTGGCTGGGGACGACTCGCTCACGGCCCGCCTGGATACGCTGCAGTGGACCCTCGACGGGCGCGGCACCGACCCCGCCACCCTCTCGGCCACAACCGACCTTACTGCATCGGGGGGGCGGTGGGACCAGTTCCGCGTTCATGCCCTGGACGCGGGGGGCACCCTCGAGGAGGGGCGGCTGGCCCTCGATACGCTCGGCCTCGACTCGAATGTGCTCTCCGGGGAGGGCCGTGGCGCACTGGCCCTCACCGACACGACCGCGTCCTCCTCCCTTGCCCTCGACGCCACCGTGACCAACCTCCAGCCGCTGCAGGGCCTGCTGGGGGCCCAACAGTTGCGGCTCCAGGACGGAACCATCAAGGCCCGCCTGTACGGAACCGCCTCCGATCGGCGGTTCGACGGGGGCCTGGAGCTGAAGGGCCTGACCTACGACGACTTTCAGCTGGCCGAGGCCGACATTGACTTCAATGGCGCACGGGGCGCCGACCAGCTTCAACAGCTGGAGGTCGACGGGACGCTCGGGTATGCCTCGCTTCCGGCGCTGGTGGTGGAGCGCACCCGCCTGCGCGCCTCGTACGATGGCGCCCAGGCAGACGTATCGTCTACGCTTCAGCTCGACGGGTCCCACCGGGCCGACCTACGGGCCACCGTCACCCCCGAGGCAGACCAGACGACCGTTACGCTCTCGCGCCTCAACCTCCGGATGGGGCCGGATCAGTGGGCGAATCAGATTGCCCTTCCAACCGGAATCGCGAATCTTCCGGTGAGCTTGCAAATCATCTTCCGCCGCGTCAGTGGTTGAAATGGCTTCAATATTAAAGGAATCAAACAGATTCCGCGGCAGGAATTCCGGTGAATTCAATTTCTCCTGTAATTCGTCATAAATTTTCTGAGCATTTTCGGAATTCAATTCACAGGAGACATCAAACACCTCATATAGTTCGTGGGAGAGCCAGACACCCGACGGCGTTCCGGCAAAGAGATACCAGTGATCAGCAAACCGCTGCCAGATTTTTCGGGGATCGGTCTCGACTTTTGAGCCATCGACAGTGGGAACCCCCATATCTTCCATTGAAATGCCCTGGGAATAAAGCATGCGGAAGAGATAATGGTCGGGAATCAGAAATAATTCCGCCGGATTGGGAAAAGGCCGGTTTTCCGAAAACAATGTCGGGTCAACATGGCCGTGCGGACTAATAATCGGCATATCTTTGACTGATCCATACAATTCCCGGGCAATTTTTCTGACGGTTGCGTCGGGATCAAAAAATCTGTCAGGGTTTAACTTCGGCATTTTATCGCTCCTTCTTTATACATGTTTGACCGATTTTCAATTTTACCGGCATAATGATTTTCTTTTCCTCAATGGGTGATTTTTCCTCAATCTGGTCGATGATCAGTTCAACAGCCTTGCGGCCAATATCAAGCGCCGGCATGTGAATACCGGTGATCGACGGATTTAAAAATTGATTATACGCCGCGTCACCGGTATTCACATGCCGGCGCTTGATATTGGCCGCAAGGCTGTTGAACT
>JAWOAQ010000237.1:0-21332 GCA_046498495.1 Salinibacter sp.
CGCACTTTTTCCGGTCGAGCCAGCCGTTCTGGGCAGCGGCGGTGATCATGGCGTACTCGCCGCTCACGTTGTAGGCGGCCACGGGCACGTCGCTGTGTTGCTTGACGCGGTGGATGACGTCAAGGTACGGGAGGGCGGGCTTGACCATCACCATGTCGGCCCCTTCGTCGAGGTCGAGCATGAGTTCCCGAACGGCCTCTTCGCCGTTGGCGGGGTCCATTTGGTACGTGTCCTTGTTGTCCGGGATCTCCTTGTCCGGCGTGTCCGCCTTGTCCTCGGGGGCCGAATCGAGTGCGTCGCGGAAGGGGCCGTAGTAGTTTGACGAGTACTTGGCCGTGTAAGAGAGGATCGCCACGTTCGGATGGCCGGCGTCGTCGAGCGCCTCGCGGATGAGACCCACGCGTCCGTCCATCATGTCGGAGGGGGCGACGATGTCGGCCCCGGCCTCGGCGTGGAGCACGGCCATCTCGCGCATCACGTCGATCGTGGCGTCGTTCTGGATCTCGCCGTCGCGCACAATGCCGTCGTGCCCGTCACTGTTGTAGGGGTCGAGGGCCGTGTCCGTGATCACCATCAGGTCTGGGGCGGCCTCCTTGAGCGCCCGGATGGCGTTCGGGTAGAGGTGGTTCGGCTCCAGGGCGTGCGCGGCGTCGGGGGTCTTCTGGTCGTCCGGGATCGCAGGGAAGAGGGCGACGGCGGGAATGCCGAGGGCGTCCAGCGTCTCGGCCTTGTCGACCAGGCGGTCGATGGTGTGGCGGTAGGTGTCCGGCATCGATGCCACCTCTTCCCGCGCGTTCGTGCCGTCCATCACGAAGAGGGGCGCGATCAAATTGTCGGTTGCAAGCCGCGTCTCCCGCGCCATGCGGCGGATGTTTTCGGTGCGCCGGAGGCGGCGGGGGCGGAGGGGGAGGTTGTATTCGGAGGAGGGAGCCATGGGGAATGCAGGCAGTTTCGTGTTGCGTATTTCGTATTGCGTCAGGATCGAGGGGGAAAGGATCGAGGGTCGGAGGGGGAGGAGCGAGAGGCGAGGGGGCGAAGGTCGAGAGTCGAGGGTCGAATTCGGGGGGTATTCTCGATTGAGGGAGTGGGACGACCTATAGCTCAACTTTTCGTCGCCATTCGGGGCCCTCGGGCCGGTCCATGACCTCGATCCCCAGCGCCTCCAGCGTGTCGCGGATGGCGTCGGCGCGGGCATACTCGCCGTTCGCACGGGCATCCTCCCGATCCTGAAGCACGGCGTCGACGGACGTGGCGAACTGGCTGCCTGAAAGCGGGCTCGGGTCCTCTTCCGCGGGGGGCTCGTCCTCAGTCTTGGCCTCGACGATGCCCAGCAGGTCGTTTGTCCGGTCCAGCCAGAACCGGGCACTGTGCGCAGCGGCGCCGCTGAGCGTGTCGGCGTCCTCAATGTGTCTGACGCCCTCCAGTGCGGCGGTTGTGGCCGCGGGGGTGTTGAGGTCGTCGCACATGGCGGTCAGCATGCGGTCGTAGCAGTCCCCGAGCTTCGGGCCCAGGGGGTCCGGGCCGTCCACGTCGGCCTCGATGGCGTCATCCACCCGCTCTGCTGCGTCCTGGAAGCGCTCTACGTGCTGGGCGGCGGTGCGGAGCGTATCGATGGTGAAGTTGAACGGCTTGCGGTACTGGCCCTGCAGGAGCGCGTAGCGGAGCGCCAGCGGATCCACGCCTCCTTGCTTCCGGATTGGATCGGGGACATGATCGTCGTCCGGCCCGGGATGGGTGAGATCGCGGATCGTGTAAAAGTTGCCGGTCGACTTCGACATTTTCTTGCCCTCCACCTGCAGAAAGCGGGTGTGGACCCAGTAGTTGACGACCGGGTGGCCGGCGAGGGACTGGTTCTGTGCAATCTCGCACTCATGGTGCGGAAAGATGAGGTCCTCGCCGCCGGTATGGAGGTCAAACCGGTCGCCGAGGTACTGCATCCCCATCACGGAGCACTCGATGTGCCAGCCGGGGTAGCCCCAGCCCCACGGGCTGTGCCAGTGCATCAGGTGATCGGGGTCGTGCTTCCAGAGCGCAAAGTCGCGCGGGTCGCGCTTCTCGGGGTCCTCCACCGTGTCGCGCTCCGTGGCCTGGAGCTGCTGCGCTTCGGTGTTGCCGCTCAGCCGGCCGTAGTCCTCAACACTCTCGACGCTGAAGTACACACCCTGCTCCGTCGTGTAGGCGTGCCCCTTTTCCACGAGCTCGATCACGGCCTCCAGCTGATGGGTGACGTGCTCGGTGGCGCGGGGGCGGACCTCCGGCTCGCGCAGGTTGAGGGCGCGCCAGTCCTCCAGGAAGGCCTCCGTGTAGTGACGCGCGAGATCGTAGATGTTGGCGAAGCGCTCGCCCTCCCGCTCCAGGGCCTGTTGCATTTTGTCCTCGCCCCCCGGATCCACCAGGTCGTCCTGCGTGAGGTGCCCCACGTCCGTGATGTTGCTCACGTTCGTCACGTCCCACCCAATCGCCTCTGCGGTCCGGCGGATGAGGTCGGCGGTCAGAAACGACCGGAAGTTGCCGATGTGGGCGTAGGCGTACACGGTGGGCCCGCAGCTGTAGAAGCGGAGGTGCTCGTCCTCGATCGGCTCGACCGGCTCGGTCTCGTGCGTCAGCGTATTGTAGAGGCGAAAGGTGGGCGACGACATGCGACGCGTTCGACGGTCTGAAAGAGTGACGAGAAGCGGAAACCGTTCGCTGTACCCCGTCCGCGGGGGATTGTGCCATGATTTGTCCGTTGAGGGGGGCGTGCCGAGGCGACTATTCCGCGGTCCGCGACCGATCCTCCGCCGTGGAGCTCTTTTCGCCAAACCACCGCGGCGGATCGTAGCCGTGGCCTCCCCACGGGTGGCACCGGGCCAGGCGGTAGACCGTGAGCACGAGCCCCTTCAGCGCCCCGTACTCACGAAAGGATTGGATCGCGTACGACGAGCACGTGGGGTGGAAGCGGCAGGTGCGGCCCAGGTGCGGCGAAATCGTGTACTGATACACCCGGACCAGCCCGATGAGCAGCAGGCGCGGCAGCCGAACCAGAAACGATACGAAACGGCGCATGAGGAGCAAGCAGTGGTTCACGGCATCTCTAGAACAGCGGGCGTCGGGGCAGGTTCGAAAACACTCGCGCCTACCACAACCAGTCGCTGGCCCCATGCCGACCCCCGACGCGCTCCTCGACACCGTCACATTCGACGACAACGGCCTCGTCCCCGCCATTGCCCAGGACGCCGAGACTGATCAGGTGCTCATGATGGCGTACATGACGGAGGAGACCCTCCGCGAAACGCTGGACACCGGCCGCATGGTGTATTGGAGCCGGTCGCGCCAGGCGCGCTGGGCGAAGGGGGAGTCGAGCGGACACACGCAGGCGGTGGAGGCGGTGCGGCTCGACTGCGACGGCGACACGCTCCTGTTCAAGGTCACGCAGGAGGGGGGCGCCTGCCACACCGGCTACCGCTCCTGCTTCTACCGCCGGGCCGAGGACGGCGCCCTCGTGGCCGATGGGGACAAGGTGTTCGACCCGGACGCGGTGTACGAGTAGGTTTACGAAGACGCGACCGGGGCGGATTCAGGCCGTGAGGACACGGAACTCGCCCCCAGGATGGCCGCTAGCGTCACGGGCCATACCAGAATCGGGAACGTGTCGGGAACGAGGTAGAGGTTGCCGATGGCGGCGACGAGGCCCCCCGCCACCGCCGCAAACACGCCGGCCCCCGTCGTGCGCGGCCAGAGCACCAGGAAGACGAGTGGAAGGCCCAGCGTGGCCCCGAGGCCCACGAACGCGAACTCGATGATGGCGAAGATCGTCCCGGGCCGCCAGTACGCCAGACTCACGCCCAGGAGAGCCATCGCACACACGATGGTGCGGCCGAGGCCGATCATGCGGTCGGCCGACACCTGCTCCGCGATCCGCGTTTCGTAGAGGCGCGTGAGGTCCGCCGCGGTGACGAGCATCATCGAGTCCGAGGTCGACAGGATGGCCCCGATGATGCCGGCCAGGAGCAGCCCCGCAAACCAGCCAGGGAAGAGGTCCACCATCATCTCCATCGCCACGGACTCGGGGTCGCCGACCGAGCCGTACAGCACGCGCCCCGCGATGCCGATGAAGAGGGGCACCGTCAGGCGCAGCGCCTGGAAGCTCATCGCAATCACCGAGGCTTGGCTCAGGAGCCGCTCCGACCGGATCGCCTGAAAGCGCATGAGGCCGTGCGGCTGGCCGATCGCCCCAAGCGCAAAGGCAAGCCAGGAGCCAATCGACAGGGCGAGGGCTGTGCCCGTCTGGCCCGCGGTCATCGACAGGAGCGTGGGGTCCACGGCGGACGCTTCGGCGACAAAGGCACTCCACCCGCCGAGCTCCACAATGGCCACCACGGGCAACGCCACGGCCGCAAGAATCACGAGCAGCCCTTGCACCACGTCTGTCCACACCGACGCGTGAAAGCCGCCGAGCGCGGTGTACGCCGCCACGGCGAGGCCGCCGGCCCCCACCGCCAGGCCGTAGTCCACCCCGAGGCCCGTTTCCATCGCCTCGCCCACCGCAATGATCTGCGCGCCGATGTACGACGCCATGAACACCACCACAGCGAGGGTCGCCGTCCACCGAATCCGCGGGCCCCAGGGGTCGTCGCGGAAGGCGAGGGCCAGGTGGTCGACGACTGTCTGGCTGTCGAGCCGCTCCGACCGCTGCCGAAAGGTCGGCGCCACGTATCGGTAGAGGAAAAGGACCACCACGAGCATCGCCATCGAAAACCAGAGGCCATGCAGTCCCGTGGTGAAGCCGACCCCCACCCACGCGAAAAACGTCCATCCGCTCGCTACCGAGGCTACCTCCGAGAGTGCAATGGGCCAGGTGCCCACGTCGCGCCCCGCCAGCATGTAATCGCTCAGCCGTCGCGTTTCGGTTTGAAGGAAAAAGTACACCCCAATCCCAACCAGGAGGACCAGGTACAGTCCAAAGGTGAGTGACAATCCCATTGCGAGGGTTGGTTACGCGTCCGAGGAGGAACGACGCCCCAAAATCGTGACGTGGCCCTCGCCTCGTGCGTGATCAATGCGGAACAGGCCGTAGGCCAGGAGGGGAAGTCCCACAACCAGGGCCAAGGTGACGACCGTTCCGGGCGGGAGTCCAAGCATGAGCCACGGATCTTGGGCAAAGACATCAGCGGTCGTGTATCGTAAGGAAACCCAGCCGCATCATCCACCGGCCGCCGAGATGAACCTGCGTGTGGGTCGGTGCGGCCTGGCACTGCGACGGCCATTCGCCGTACGAGCCCCCCTCGTGTCCCCCTCTCTACGCATCGCCTTGTCCCCATGCGATCCGGCTCGCCCTCGACCCTTCGCCTTATCCTCATTGCGCTCGGCTTCGTGGCCGCCTGCGAGGCGGTGGGGCTCGTGGCCGCCTGGGCCACCCAACTGTCCGTCACCACCTGGTATCCCACCCTCACCAAGCCTGGGTTTACGCCACCGAACTGGCTGTTCGCTCCCGCGTGGACCGTCCTTTACGCGATGATGGGGCTCGCAGCGTTTCTGGTGTGGCGCGTGGAAGCAGGGGGCGGGCGAAGACAGCGGGCCCTTGTATGGTTTGTCGTGCAGCTCGGCCTCAATGCCGGGTGGTCGTTTGCGTTTTTCGGGGCACGCTCGCCGGCGTTCGGCCTCGTCGTCATCGTCGCACTGTGGGGCGCGCTGGCCTGGACGACCGATCGCTTCTTCCGTACCCGGGCGGCCGCTGGCTGGTTGATGATCCCGTACCTCCTGTGGGTAACGTACGCCGCGGCCCTCAACGCAGGGATTTGGTATCTTAACTGACGTTAGCCCGCCGACTGGGCAGGCGGGGGCGTGGGGGGAGGCGCGGAGTCTCTTCCCGGACGGGCTTCGGACCGATCGCGCAGGGCACGCAGCATGCCGGCAAAGAGCAGCCCGTGGAGCGGCCGCACGAGGTGCCAGTACACAGTGCCGGTCAGTCCCTTCGGCTCGAAGAAGACGGTCTGCGTAAGGCGGCAGCCGGCGCCCCCGCCTTCGTCGTCGACCTCAAACTGGAGCCAGGCGCGCCCGGGCAGCTTCATCTCCGCCCGGAGCCGCAAGAGGCGGTCCTCGGGGTCCAGCGCCTCGACGCGCCAAAAGTCGACCGCGTCACCGACCCGGAGGGCCGACGCGTGTCGTCGCCCCTGTCGGAAGCCGACGCCGCCCAGGAGCTGATCAATCCAGCCGCGCAGGCGCCAGAGCGCATCGCCGTAGAGCCAGCCGGTCGTACCGCCCAGGCCCGTAACAACGTCAAAAACAGCCGCGGATGGGGCGGGTACCTCAACGGAGCGGGTTTCGCGGTAAAGGCCCTCGGTGGTATCCAGCGTAACGGCCTCGCCGGAGCCACTGGGAGCAGAGGAAATCGCGCTGTTCCAGACCGTCGGGATCTCGTCGGAGGCGGCGTGACGCAGGGCCAGTCGCACCGCCGCCTCAAAGGCGATTGGCTCCACATCCGGAAAGAGGCGGCGGGCCTTTGCCGGATTGTCGACCACGACCTCGTTGTCAAGGCCTTCAATGAGGGGACGCGCAATCCGGTTGGACACAGGCGTGACCAGCCCCACCCAGTGCGACGACAGGCGCGGCGTGAGGAACGGCACGTTCACGATCCAGCGGCGAAGGCCGCGGACGGCCGCGTAGATCTTGAACATCTCGGCGTAGGTGAGCACATCGGCCCCGCCGATCTCGACAATCTCTCCGGCGCTCGCCGGGCGCACCAGCGCCGCCATCAGGTATTGAAGCACGTTCCGGACGGCAATGGGCTGGGTGGGGGTGCGCACCCACTTTGGGCAGATCATGACGGGCACCCGCTCGGTGAGGTAGCGCACGAGCTCAAACGAGAGGCTCCCCGACCCTACGATCTGGGCGGCCCGGAATTCGGTGACCGGAATGGGCCCGTCCCGCAGGACCTTGCCTGTCTCGATGCGACTTTGCAGGTGCTTCGATTGCCGCTCGCCCTTGGGCCGCATGCCACCGAGGTAGACAATGCGATCGACCCCGGCCGCCTCCGCAGCGGTCCGGATGTTTGTGGCGGCCCGGCGGTCGCGCTCCGCAAATGCATCCTCCCCCGAGCCGAGCGAGTGGATCAGGTAGTAGACCGCATCGATATTCTCCATCCCGGGCGGCACCGTATCAGCCTTTAGGGCGTCCCCAACGGTCACCTCCACCTGGTCGCCCCACGGTTGGGCGCGCAGCCGGTCGGCATTGCGGACGAAACAGCGGACCCGGTATCCCTCCCGCAGCAGGCACGGCACCAGGCGTCCCCCCACGTAGCCTGTCGCCCCTGTCACCAACACAGTCGATACGCTTGAGGACGGCATGAGGAGAATTGGGGCGTTATGGAACGAAATGCGGTTCGTAAACGATCACGAGGCGCAACGGGTTGCCTACAACGACCAAAGCGGACCGGCGTACACGTGGTGAAGCCACCATTACGAGAACGTTCCATCGGAAGAGGACCACGGACGTCCCCGTTCGTACGTAGTTGTAATCCCGTTTCGTTGTCCGAAACGACATTCCGATAGTGTTCTCTCACGATTCCACCTCTCAGTCCCATGGCCGAATCTCTCGACGAAACCCGCACGTGGCCCGAACTTGCCATCGGTCTCTACGACAAGCTTACAGGCCGCGGTGCCGAAATCACCTACGAATTTGAGGACTTTGAGCTCTTCGTTCCCAGCAAAGCCGGCGACGATCCGGAGTTTGCCCACTGGAAGATGGATGGCGTGCTGAAGATTCGGACGAAAGAAGAGGGCTCGTAATCCACAGCGGCCTCCAGCCTGTATCCGCGCATCGTTTTTCCTCACTCGTCGTCCCGGCCCATGGCTCTTCCGATTGAGGTGCTCGCAGACCTCCAGCTCGCTGTTGATGGAGAAGACATTGCCATTCAGGGGGATGGAGACCACATCGTGGTCGACCTTCCGAGCCTTCGGGCCGGCCGCCGACTTGTAAGCTCGGGGCCGTTTGCATTGGGGCGCCGGTCCGACCAGATGGATCGTCTCCATCAGGCGCTTGATCTTTCGGGGATTGCAGTGGAGGTCCGCCTGCAGGGCGAATCCATTGCTCGACTCGGAAAGGGCGCCCGGCCGGGCCTTCTTAGTCAGGCCCTGAACCTAGGGCCTGTGGAGATTCGCCCAACCCAGCCGCTTCTGCAGGTGCTGCGGACGCGGCCGGTGCTTACCGCCGCTGTACTCGCCGGGTTGGTGCTCCTTCTCGGATGGTTGCTCCGTCGCCTTGGCGGCGAATGAGAGCGATCACGAACGTAACGGACCCGCTGCGATACGTACCCACCTGTCGGCCATTCCGACAGGTGGGTTTTTTTGTTCGTGCCCGGAACGCCGCCTGGATGACCGAATGGAGACTCCCCTGACCCTGTTTGCACAATTCCCCTGATCTGATGACGTGGCGTCTCGCACTCCTTTTGTCTACAACCGTTTTCCTGCTGGGATGCGTCGAGCGGCCCTCCGGATCGGACGCCGGGCCTGAGGCCTCGGTCGACCCCATCACGGACGAGGGCTATTTGACCGCCGACCAGTGGAACGACGGCCGGGCGGAGGTGGCCTTCTACCGCGTTGAGCGCACGCAAAACCAGTATGGCGAGCCGGAGGAGCAACAATTTACGGCGGGCACGTACCTGGTGAAGCAGCGCTTCAGTCCCGAAGGCATGACCAAAGACACCGAAGGGGGCGGCGTGTCGGCGTTCAAGTCCGCGCTCTTTTATGAGTTTGAAAGCGGGTCGTACGAGTACAAGCGCAACTGGGTCGTCAACGCCCGCCAAGAGGATCTCCGTCCGTTCAAGCAGTCGTTTACGAGTTTTGACTGGTGCTCCAACCAGTATCGGGAACTGGCCTTTCCCCTGGATGGCACTGTGCAGGTGCGCATGCGAAGCGACGACTACGGAAACCGCCGCGACTCATTTGAGGGCCGTGCTCACGCCTACCCGCACGCGCAGCTTCCGCTCCTTGTCCGCGGCCTCGACCTCGGGGAGCCGGACGCGCAGTCCTTTTTCGTCGCGACCGCGGAGGGTGACCACATCCCCGCAACTGCCACGCATGCGGGCACGGACTCGGTGGACACGCTGGCGGGACGCTACGAGGCTGATCGGATTCGCGTGACGTACGAATCGCCGGTGCGGTCGATGGTCGGGGAGGAAAGCGACACGACAGAAACCTACTGGCGGAGCACGGGGCCGGATCGTCTCCTGTTGAAGATGGAGGCGGAAAGTGGCCGCTACCAAATGGCGCTCGTCGAGCACGTCCGCACGGCCTACTGGGAAGACAATCTGTGGCCCAACTTAGAGCGCATTGAGGAACGGCCCTAATGCTCCAGCTGCCCGGTCCACACTCTCCGAGTAGTGTCCGCTTCTCGAATTGAACACCAGGACGACCAAGCCGGGACCGTCGGCTCCGTCCGACGTGCAGGGGGCCCGCTGGTGGGGCCACGGAATGGTGGGTGGGGGAACTGCAGGGGGACGCCTTATCGTTCGAATACCCTCATCGTATCGACCAATTCCCTCAGGCGGATGAAACGATCACTCCGGATTGGGTCTGTCGCCGGCATTGGCATTTACCTGCACTGGACCTTTCTGCTGCTCATCGCGGCGATTTTTGCGTTCTATTACGTGCAGAGCCAAAATGTCGTGGCGGCCCTTTCTGGGATGGGCCTTATCCTCGGCGTCTTCGTTTGTGTCGTCCTGCATGAGTTGGGGCACGCCCTCACCGCCCGTCGATTTGGGGTGGGCACGCGCAGCATTACGCTGTATCCCATCGGGGGGCTCGCACGGCTGGAGCGGATCCCCTCCGAGCCGATGAAGGAGTTCTGGATCGCCGTGGGCGGGCCGGCCGTCAACGTGGCCATTTCCGTGGTCCTCGCGGCCCTGCTGTTGGCCAGCGGGGGCACCTTCGCGCCGAGTGTGCTCCAGGCCCCGAGCGAGCACGTCCTTGCGTCGCTCCTCTGGATAAACCTCGCACTGGCTGGCTTCAATATGCTGCCGGCCTTTCCCATGGACGGGGGCCGCGTGCTCCGGGCGCTTTTGGCCCTGCGGGGCGATTATGCCCAGGCCACGCAGACGGCCGCGAATGTGGGACAGGCCATGGCGATTCTTTTCGGCCTGTTCGGGCTCATCTCGTTCAACCCCATCTTGCTCTTTATTGCGCTGTTTGTGTACGTCGGGGCGCAGCAGGAGGCGCAGCAGGCCACCTACCGGGCCTTCACCGAAGGCACGCCCGTGCGACAGGCGATGGTCACTCGCTTTGCCACCCTCCAGGCCACGGACACGTTGGGCGATGCTGTGGACGAGCTGTTGGCAGGCACCGACCACGACTTCCCGATTGTGGAGGACGGGCGCGTGGTGGGCCTCCTGCGCCGAAACGATCTCATTCAGGCCCTCTCGGAGCGCGACCGCAGCACACCGGTTCGGGAGGTCGCGGATCCCGACATTGTGACGACCAATCCGGACGCCCCACTCTACGAGGTCTTCCAAAAAATGAACGAAGCGAGCTGCTCGACCGTGCCCGTCGAAGTGGAGGGGCGCCTCGTGGGGATTTTGACCCTCGAAAATGTGGGCGAATACATCATGATCTCCAGCGCCGAGCGAACGCAGGCCGCCCGACAGCCCCTCTCGCCTTCCGCCGAGGCCCCGATGCCACCGGCATCCGGGGACGATGAGCGACGTGGCCCTGCGGTCCCGTAATCAGATACCGGTGTATTTTTGATCGGGCCTCCGAATGCGCGGTCCGCATTTCCCGTTTGCATCACATACCTTGAGCCGCTGCGCGCCGAGCCCCTTCGGCATCGGTTGCTTCACCTACCTTTTTCCTACCCCCACCCCCCTATGGACCGACGGACCAAGATCGTTTGCACTCTCGGCCCGGCCTCCACGGACGCGGAGACGATCCAGCGCCTCGTGCGGGCCGGGATGGACGTGGCCCGAATGAACTTTTCCCACGGGACGCACGCCGAGCACGCCGACCGCATCAAGGCGGTGCGCGAGGCCGCGCAGGCCGAGGGGCGCACCGTCACGATTCTCCAGGACCTCCAGGGCCCCAAAATCCGAGTTGGGGAAATGAAGGACGGCTCGGTGGTGCTGAATGAGGGGAAAGAAGTGACCATTACCACGAGGCCGATTGAAGAGGGAACCCAGGACCGAATCTTTGTCGACTACCCTACGCTCCCGCAGGACGCCGACGTGGGGGGGCGCCTCCTTATTGATGATGGCTTGCTCGAACTGGAGGTGACCGAGATCCGCGACGACGAGCTCGTCGCCCGGGTGGTGGAGGGCGGGCCGCTGCGGTCGCGAAAGGGGGTCAACCTGCCCAACATTCGAACGAGCACGCCGTCCCTGACGGAAAAGGATCTGAAAGACCTGGAGTTTGGCCTTGAGATGGACGTCGATGTCGTGGCGCTCTCGTTTGTGCGAGAACGGAGCGACGTAGACGCCCTCCGGCAGCGCATTGACCAGGCGGGGAAGAACACCAGCATCATTGCCAAAATTGAAAAGCCGGAGGCCGTCCGAAACATCGAGGACATTCTGGACGGTGTCGACGGCATCATGGTGGCTCGGGGCGATTTGGGAATCGAAATGCCAATGGAAAAGGTGCCCCACACGCAGAAAGACTTGATCCGAGAGGCCATGATGGAGGCGAAGCCGGTCATTACGGCAACGCAAATGCTGGAAAGCATGGTGGACAATCCGCGTCCCACTCGGGCCGAGGCCAGTGATGTTGCGAACGCGGTGCTCGACGGGAGCGACGCGGTGATGCTCTCGGCCGAAACGGCCGTAGGCCAGCACCCGGTCCGCGTCGTGAAGGCGATGGATCAGATTATTCGACAGGCCGAAACGCATTGGGAGAAAAATCGCCCGTCTCTTGCCGTGACCCCGGGCCGACTGGAGCGCAGTGGGAGTGTGACGGAGAGTGTCAGCTTTACGGCCTGCCGCCTCGCGGAGCAGGTGGGGGCGAAGGCGGTTTGCTGCCTCACCAACTCGGGGGCCACGGCCCGCTCCATTGCACGTCACCGCCCAAGCATGCCCATCTACGCCTTCACGGACGACGTTCGGGTGGTGGGGCAGCTGGGCGTGCTCTGGGGGACGGAAGCCTTCCATATCCCATTCCAGCAGGATACCGACCAGGGCATTGCGCGGGTGCTAAGTGTGCTCCGGGATCACACCCTGGTTGAGGTCGGGGAGTATGTTGTGATTACCGTGGGGATGCCGCTTCCGGAGCGCGGTCGCACCAACACGGTGCACGTAAGCAAAGTGCGATAGACGGCCCGGGTGTGAGGCGGGGGATCTATCAGCAAGGGCCTCTCATTGGAGGTATCAGCGCCTCCTTTCACTTCGTTTGCCCGTAGGCATGTCCGCCGTTCACGATTCGGTCTGGTGCACGACAGCGGCCCAGAACGGGGGGTGGATTCTCGTCTCGATGGCCTGCGTGATGATGTTTGTAAGCGGCTGCGGGCGCTCCTCCTTCGTCGGCCGCCAGTACGACGACTTTACGGCCTACTACAACAAATTCTACAACGCGGAGCGGGCTTTTGAGGACGAGGTAGAGGCCCTCCGCGACGTCGAGGGGACGGTCGATCGATCCCGGTATCTTTCCCTTTTCGTCGAGCCGTCGGATGCGTCGGAGGAGGCCTTCGAGACGGTCATTCAGAAGAGTGCTGATGTGCTGCGCGAGCACCCAAACTCGAAATGGGTTGATGAGGCCCTGCTGCTGATTGGCACGTCGTATTATTATCAGGAAAACTACGTAGGCGCGGCCCAGAAATTTCGGGAGGTCATCAGCCTGGGGGCCCAGCGGGAGGGAGAGGCGCGGTTTTGGCTGGCCCGTGCGTTGATTGCAGACGAGCGCTACGAGACGGCCGATGAGGTCCTGGCCGAAGGGCTGGGGAGCGAGGAGGACAACGACACCTGGACGGCTCGAATGCGAATGGCGCGGGGGGAGCTGTTCGTTCGGCAGGAGCAGTGGGGCCCGGCCGAAGACGCGCTCCGTCGCGGGTTGGAGGGGGCCCTTCCGGACCGACTGGGGGCGCGGGGCGCCTTCTTGCTGGGGCAGGTGCGTCAGCGGCAAGAAGACGTGGAGGGAGCGCGAGACGCGTACCAGACAGTGCTCGACTACAGTCCACGCTACGAACTTGCGTTCGCGGCTCGTCTTTCCGATGTGGAGCTACAGGGCCGTCACGGAGACAGGGACGCGGCCCTCGATCGCCTCGAAGATTTGGAGCAGGACGACAAGAACTATGAGTTACGGGGACGGATGGCACGGGTCCGCGCCCGCATTCTGCGGGATAACGACCGGCCGGACGCCGCCAAAAAAGTGCTCCAAGCCGCCCTGTACGGGGACGAGGCGTCCGCGGGAGATTTTGAGGGACGCCTCCATTATGAGCTTGCGACCCTATACCGGGACGCGTACGACGACTTCGATGCGGCCGCGGCCCATTTTGATACGGCGCGCACCGATCTGCGCCGACAGGCGACCGAGCTGTCGCTGGACCGCGAGCTCCCATCCGCCCCGTCCAATGTCGAGACGAATGCCAGTCAGCTTCAAGATCTTGCCGAGGAGGCTCGTGAGGTGGCCCGCCTGGACTCCTTGCTTCGTCTTGGACGGATGAGCGAAGAGGAATTTCAGGCTTTTGTCGACGACCTTCGTGAGCGCCGACAGGACCAGCGGGAGGAGGCGCGCTCGGTCGGCGAAGGGGGATCGGACCGGGGCGGGCGCTCCCGCCGGCTTCAGCAGGGAAGTGCGCGGGAGCTGCAGGAGCAACAGGAATCCGCCGCGGCCGAAGACACCCGCGATTCCGAGGCGGGGTTTTTGTTTCATAACGATCCGGCGCGCGTGCAACAAGGACAGCAGCGGTTTCGCCAGATCTGGGGGGACCGGGGACGGGTGGACAACTGGCGGCGCCGCGAGGCGGTCCGGCGCGCGCGCACCGCGGAGGCGGAGGAGGACCGGGCGGAGGGAGAAGAAAGGAGAGGACTGGGAGCGGAGCAGGGGGGAGAGGCGTCCATCGATCTGTCGGCCGTGCCCCGAGACTCTGCGCGTCAGGCCGAGATGGAGGCCGAACGTGCGGTGGCCCGATACGAATTCGCGAATGCGCTTTTCCTCGTGGCAGAGCAACCGGACTCCGCGGTGACGTGGTACCAACGGATTATCGAGGAAGACAGCACCCACCCGGTTGCGAACCGGGCCCAGTATGCGTTGGCGGAGGTGCACCGGGCGCAGGGAGACACCGAGGCGGCGCAGGCAGCCTACCGACGGGTGATTGAGGCGGCGCCTGACTCGCGCCTTGCGGCCCAGGCTCGTACGCGGCTGGGGGATCCCAAGGAGGACGGAGACGGGCGCCTGGCCGCCGATGCCGACTCGGCCTATGCTCAGGCGTATGAGAGATGGCAGCGCGGCCGCCCCGACTCCGCATTGGTGGACATGCTGGATCTCGCCCGCCGATATCCAGATACGCCGGCGGCCCCCCGCGCCCTCTTTGCCACCAGCGTCATCTACTGGCGATTGATGGCGCGCGGGATGACGCCGCCGTCGGGAGCGCTCCTCGCCCAACAACTGCCGGCCCTCGACACGGTCGAGACAGATGCGTCGTCTGGTGCGCCTCCGGGCCCTACGGGATTGGGGCGGCCCTTTCTTCCGTCCGTTCCGTCCGACGCCGACGCCGCTGACTCGGCCGCCACGGACCCCGATACGGGGCAGGCCGACACAACGGACGAGTCTGCCCTCCTCACGGCGGACGACGTGCCGTCGGATCCCACGGATGCCGCTCCCCGCCGCGACTCCGCTCAGGCGCCGCCCTCCGATCGGTCCGGCTCGCGGCCACGGGCGTCCGACTCCACAGAGAGGTCACGAGGCGCCTGGACCCTCGTCATTGCCTCGCTGAACGAGGACACGACCGCACAGGAGACGGCCCGCCGCTACCGCAATCGGTTGTCGGCGGTCGATGCCCCTGTGCGCGTCTGTTCAACGGACGATCGACACCGGGTGGGCGTGGGCCGATTCGCAAGCGAAGAGCAGGCGCAAGAGCGGAAGGAGGAACTGGCCGACCAGCTCCCTGACGCCGCCTGGACGTACGAGTGTGACCAGGCACAAGAGGAGGCACCGGCCCTTGCGGACGCCTCCGCGCCAGCGGACTCGAGTCGCACGCTGCCCATGGCTCCGGCACCGGAGCGCGAAGGGTACGCTTCCCTTGAGGCACTGCTTACGTTTTTGACTCGGGAGTACCCGGATGCCCCGCAGGCGGCCCGGGCCCAGTCCCTTCTGGACCTGGTGCAGGACCGCCGAGGGCCGGCGGACTCCACGGCAGCAATGCGGCCGCCCGGCCGGGACGCCCCGGCGGGCCCGGAGGCGTCCCCGCCGGACTCGTCCACCCGTGCCACATCCCCGCAGACGGAGGAGTAAACCCGCTCACACGCCGAGTGAAAGGGGGGCAAGCGGAACCAGACAGACCGCGTCCGGTTCGGCGCACCCCCTTTGCTGTTCCCTGTAGCTCCACCCCTGGAGCGTCTTTCCCGGCCGCCCCATGACGGGGCACTCGTGCCATGCCGACGGCCCCGAAGTTTCCTTCCGATCCCCCTCCGTCCCCTGACGACCCGGACGACGACGGATGGGGACGTGTGCTCCGATCGAAGATAGCACTCTGGGCCTACCTTGCGATCGTGCTGGCCCTGGGGGTTCATCTTGCGCTCAATTGGCAGGCCGCCGACCCGCCCACCCTTGAGTACAGCACGTTTCTCGACTACGTAGAGCAGGGATACGTAGAGCGCGTCGAGATCATAAACGACACGCGCATTTCGGGGACCTACACGGCCAGTGCGCTGGAGGACGATGCGGTTAAGACGCGTTCCAATGCGGCGGAGGGGGAGAGGGGCACCCTGGAAGCAGATCGCCAGCGTGCGTTCCGTTCGACGAAGCCGTCGGACCACGACCTCGTGGAGTTCCTTCGCGCCCGCAACGAGTCGGTGGGGTCGGACGGCGTGAGGGTCCAGTTTTCTGCAACGGTCGAGGAGGATTGGTCGAGCAACATCCTGTTCTGGCTCCTCCCCCTGGCGCTCCTCCTCGTCCTTCTGTGGATGGTTGCCGTTCGGCGCATGGGGCCCAACTCAGAGATGCTGGATATTGGAAAAAGCACCGCTACGCTGTTCGGTGCCTCCGAATCTCAAAACGTCACGTTTGACGACGTTGCGGGCCTTGAAGAAGCAAAGGCCGAGGTGGCCGAGGTCGTCGAGTTTCTTCGGTCGCCTCAGAAATTTACCCGCCTCGGCGGCAGTCTCCCAAAAGGGGTGCTGCTTGTCGGGCCGCCCGGAACGGGGAAGACCCTGATGGCGAAAGCCGTGGCCGGAGAGGCGGGCGTGCCTTTTTTCTCGATCTCAGGATCAGACTTCGTCGAAATGTTTGTTGGGGTCGGGGCGAGCCGGGTCCGGGACCTGTTCGAAAGTGCAAAACGGAAGGCCCCCTGCATTATCTTTATCGACGAGATGGACGCGATCGGCCGCTCGCGCGGGCAATCCAATCGCGTCGGGGGCAACGACGAGCGCGAGAACACGCTGAACCAACTCCTGGCCGAGATGGATGGGTTCGACTCGGACGAGGGGGTGATCATCATGGCGGCGACCAACCGGCCCGATGTCCTCGACTCAGCCCTGCTCCGGCCCGGCCGCTTTGATCGCCAAATTCTCATCGACAAGCCTGATCGCCCCGCACGCGAGGAGATCTTTCGGGTGCACGTCCGTAGTCTCCGACTGGCCGACGACCTCAACCTTGACCTTCTGGCCCGCCAGACGCCCGGATTTGCGGGGGCTGAAATTGCCAACGTCTGCAACGAGGCCGCTCTCCTTGCGGCCCGCGACGACGAGGAGGCCGTGGCCATGGCCCATTTTGAGCAGGCCATCGATCGGGTCGTGGCGGGGCTCAAAAAGAAGAACAAGATCATCGCGCCGGCGGAGCGAAACGTGATTGCCTACCATGAGTCCGGCCATGCCATCGTCGGCTGGTTCCTAGAACACACCGATCCCGTGGTGAAGGTCTCCATCGTTCCCCGCGGACTGTCAGCCCTGGGGCACGCGCAGTACCTCCCGGAAGAGCGCTCCCTTTATTCTTCCGAGGCGCTCCTGGACCGAGTCACGATGGCGCTGGGCGGCCGCGTCGCGGAGTCGATCGTCTTTGACCAAATTACCACGGGGGCGCAGGACGACCTGGAGCGCGTGACAAACATGGCCTACGCCATGGTGGTCGACTACGGAATGAGCGATCGCGTAGGACCCGTCAGCTTCGACCTTTCGGCAGACGAGGAGCCGCTGTTTGAAAAGCCCTACTCCGACGCCACGGCCCAGGCGATTGACGAGGAGGTGCGTCGGATCGTTGATGAGGGGCGTCGCCGAGCCCGCACCCTCCTGCAAGAAAAGCGGGACCTTTTGGAAGAAATGGCGCAGGCGCTCCTGGAGCACGAGGTGCTGGGCCCCGATGCGCTTTTCGACCTCTTGGGGGAGCGGCCGCACGGGGAATACGTCGCCGTGAACGGACGGAGTTCATCTGCACGTTCGCACCGGCCCCCGAATGATCGTGGCGCGGCGGAGCAATAGCCGACGCGAGGAGCGGCCTTTCGGCTGCCAGCGAGGATGACCTGTGGGGGATGTCGGGGATGACGGATCGGTTTGTCGATATAGAGGGGTGTAATGGAACTGAGAGCCCAGTGGAGGGGTTAGCAGCCGTCTGCGAGGGGGTGTTTCATTTCATTCCTTCTTCGCCCCGAAAACCGAACCCTCCGTTCCAGAATTGCCTATAAGCGCAGGCTGTTTTCGCGGACGCAAACGGGCCGCGCAGTGGACAATTTCGACCCCTACGACAACAAGCAACACGCACCGTGCCGACGATTCAGCAACTCGTCCGGAAAGGGCGAAAGACCGAGGAGACAAAAAGTGACGCGCCGGCCCTCGAGGGAAGTCCACAGCGGCGGGGCGTCTGTACTCGTGTCTACACAACGACGCCCAAGAAGCCGAACTCCGCGCTTCGGAAGGTAGCACGTGTGCGCCTGACAAACGGGAATGAGGTTACGGCCTACATTCCCGGAGAGGGGCACAACCTGCAGGAACACTCGATTGTTCTGGTGCGGGGAGGCCGTGTGAAGGACCTTCCGGGTGTGAAGTACCACATTGTGCGTGGCGCACTCGACACAGCCGGAGTGGAGGATCGCCGGCAGGGACGGTCGAAGTACGGCACGAAGAAACCACGCGACTAACCCGGTCCCGAAGGCCCCGCAGGGGCTTTTTGCCCACTGACGGGCGACATGCGCCCATCTACGCTAGCGACGACATCCGATACTCACCATGGCACGCGACAAGTCCGCCGAAAAGCGCACAACCCAGCCGGATCCCGTTTACCGGGACGACCTCGTGTCCCGATTTGTGAACGCAGTGATGCGCGATGGCAAGAAAAGCCTGGCCCAGCGCATTGTGTACAACTCGTTTGACGTAATCGAGGAGCGTACTGGCGAGCAGGGGCTGGAGGTCTTTAAGAAAGCCGTAAACAACGTGGCTCCTCTCGTGGAGGTACGAAGCCGGCGCGTGGGAGGGGCGACCTACCAGGTTCCGATCGAGGTGCGCCCGGAGCGACGGGTCACCTTGGCCTACCGATGGATCATTCAGTACGCCCGGGCCCGGAAAGAAAAGAGCATGGCCAACCGGCTGGCCAGTGAACTGATCAATGCGGCCCGAGGGGAAGGCGGAGCCGTGAAGAAGAAAGACGATGTCCACCGGATGGCCGAGTCGAACAAGGCCTTTGCCCATTTCCGCTTCTAGCTGTTTTGGTTGCGCGGATTTCACGAAAGAGATGACCGCTCAGGCGAACGGCTTGGGCAGGGCACGCTTGAGCACGAACCCCAACACCCAGTTATGGCTACTAAGAAAAACGAAGCCTTTCCGCTCGAACGGACGCGCAACATCGGCATCATGGCGCACATTGATGCCGGGAAAACCACCGCAACCGAGCGTATGCTCTTCTACACGGGGCGCCTGCACCGGATGGGAGAGGTGCACGACGGGGCCGCGACCATGGACTTTATGGAGCAAGAAAAGGAGCGTGGCATCACCATCACGAGCGCCGCAACGACGTGCTACTGGGACGATCACCGCATCAACATTATTGACACGCCCGGCCACGTCGACTTTACGGTCGAGGTTGAGCGGTCGCTTCGGGTTCTCGATGGAGCCATTGCGTTGTTCTGTGCGGTCGGGGGAGTGGAGCCCCAATCCGAAACCGTCTGGCGACAGGCCGACAAGTACGGCGTGCCCCGCATGGGCTTTGTCAACAAGATGGACCGTACGGGGGCCAACTTTGAGAATGTCCTGGAGATGATGGAGGACCGGCTCAACGCTAACCCGGTCCCGATTCAGTATCCCATTGGGAGCGGCGACATGTTCCGGGGCGTGATCGACCTCATCCAGAACAAAGCCATTGTCTGGGACGATGAGTCGCAGGGAATGCAGTGGGATGTGATCGAGATCCCTGAAGACCTGAAGCCGACAGCTCGTCAGTGGAGGATCAATCTGCTGGAAAGCGTTGCTGAGTACGACGACGCCCTCTTGATGAAGTACCTGGAGGGCGACGAAGAGATTGAGGCGGAGGAACTGGAAGCCGTGATTCGGAAGGCGACGCTGAATCGCGACATTACGCCCATGATGTGCGGGTCGGCCCTAAAAAACAAAGGGGTTCAGCGCCTGCTCGACGGCGTCGTGAAATACCTCCCGAGTCCAAACGACGTGCCGCCGGTCACTGGTCATGATCCTGACGAGAAGCGAGATGCCGAAGCGGCTGCACGGAAAGCAACAAAGGAGGCCAAGGAAGAGGCCGACGACGAGGCGGAGGTTGAGGAGATTAAGGCAGATGAAGAAGAGTACGAAGTTGTTCGGCGCCCAAAAGAGGACGACCCGTTCAGCGCTGTTGCCTTTAAGATTACCACCGACCCCTACGTCGGAAAGCTGACCTTTATTCGGGTGTATAGCGGGACGTTGGAGTCGGGAACGAAGGTGTACAACCCGACCCGGGATGAAACCGAACGGGTGGGGCGCCTCATGTTCATGCACGCCAACAGCCGGGAAGACATCGACATGGTCCGTGCGGGAGACATCGCCGCTGTCGTGGGGCCGAAAAACCTGAAGACTGGCGACACGATTTGCGACCCGGACCATCCGGTTGTACTGGAGTCAATGGACTTTCCGGAGCCGGTCATTCGGATCGCAGTGGAGCCGAAGACGAAGGCCGACCGCGACAAGCTGATGAATGGCCTCGTGAAGTTGGCCGAAGAAGACCCAACCTTTGATGTCTCCACCGACGAGGAAACTGGCCAGACGATCATT
This sequence comes from Salinibacter sp., assembly GCA_046498495.1. Lineage (GTDB taxonomy): Bacteria > Bacteroidota > Rhodothermia > Rhodothermales > Salinibacteraceae > Salinibacter. Next base: position 20,357 of record JAWOAQ010000237.1, read on the forward strand.
GCTGGCATGGGAGAGCTTCACCTTGAGATTATTGTCGACCGGCTGAAGCGTGAGTTTAAAGTGGAGGCCAACGTTGGGGAGCCGCAGGTGGCGTATCGGGAAGCCCTCACGCGCGTAGTTGACGAGCATTACGTTCTGAAGAAGCAGACGGGGGGACGCGGCCAGTTTGCTGAGGTCTACATGGACGTGGGGCCGAGTGAAGAGGGCAAGGGCCTCGAGTTCGAAAATGAAATTAAGGGAGGCGTCATTCCGAAAGAGTTTATCCCCTCGGTCGAGCGCGGAATTGAGAGCGCGATGGAGGATGGTCCGATTGCCGGATACCCGATTGAGGGTGTGCGAGTGCGCCTGTACGATGGCGACCACCACGAGGTCGACTCCGACCAGAACGCGTTTGAAATCGCCGGCCGACTTGGCTTTCGCGACGCCGCGCAGAAGGCCAGTCCGGTTCTCATGGAGCCGATCATGGAGGTGGAAGTCGTGACGCCCGACGAGTACATGGGCGACATTATCGGCGACCTGAACAGCCGGCGCGGCCAGATTGGCAAGATGGATCAGCGCAACGATGCGCAGGTCATCAACGCGAAGGTCCCCCTGTCGGAGATGTTCGGGTACTCCACGGACTTGCGTTCGATCTCGCAGGGCCGCGCGATCTACACGATGCAGTTTGAGTCGTACGAGCCGGTACCGGACGACATTGCCAAAGAGATCCTCGACGAGGATCCCGTCGCTGCATAAGCGGCCGAGGCGGTGGGCCGCTGCCGCACCGCTCAGTTATCATCCGAATCCTGACCAACCACTGACACCAGACGAGACTCATGGCCAAGCAAGCGTTTGATCGGAAGAAGCCGCACGTAAACGTAGGAACGATCGGGCACGTGGATCACGGGAAGACGACGCTCACGGCGGCGGTCCTAAATTGATGGAAAAAGGTTTAAAGGTAATGATTGGTAAAGGGCCAAGAAGTGATGAATTCATT
>JAWOAQ010000016.1:0-5495 GCA_046498495.1 Salinibacter sp.
GTAGGCCTTTAGCACCCGAATGCCCGACAGCGCCTCTTGCACCCGACTCGTGAGGTTCGAATACTGCTGCTGGAGCAGGTCGCTGCGGTGATGAACCATGCGCGCCATGAAGAACACCGCGACGGCCAGGAGGGGCAGCGGAATGAGAGCGTACAGGGTCAGGGTCGGCGAAATTACAAACATCACCGACACGGCCACCAGCACCATCACCATCGACCGCGTAACGTACATGATCGCCGGGCCAATGTAGCGCCGCACCTTCTCGATGTCGTCCGTGGCCCGGGTAATCACATCTCCCGTCGAGTACATCTGGTAGAACGTCGCGGAGAGCTGCTGAAGATGGTCGTAGAGCGAGTTGCGCAGGTCGTACTCAATGTGACGAGACGCCACGACCACCGTCTGCCGCATTAAAAACATAAAGAGCCCACTCGTCGCCGAGAGCACAACAATCACGCCGCCAAACAGCACCAGGGAAACAAAAAAGTAGGCGTACAACTCGGCCTCCGCCGCGGTCCCCTCGTACACGGAGTGGATGCGAACAAAACGGGGAATGTTGTCGACCGCCTGCCGCACCACCATGGGCACCGTAATCTGGAACCCGGCCGAGATCATCGTAAAGAGCAGGCCCGGCACAAACAGATATTTGTACCGCCAAAAGAAATGGTTGAGACGTGAGAGGGGACCCATAGAGAGCGAGGCGTACCGTGCGGGCGACGCTCTTTCCGAAAGCAAAAGAGCGGGAGATCAACAACGAAACGAATGGACGGGCCCCCTGATCCACCGTCGTCGATTCGCCGTCCTCCGCCCTATGCCTCTCGCCCCTCCGCATCAACCCTCTCTCCCGCAGCCACTCGGGCGTAGGCATCGAGGGCCTGCTCGCGCCCATCACGCTCCTCAATGCGGCGAAGCACATCCACGTGTTGACTCGCAACCCGTCGCGCAAGCGCCATGGTAATTTCGCCCCCGGCGCGCGGGCTGCGACGCATGACGTTCTTGAGGTCCGGCCGGAAGAAGCCCAGGACACGGGCCTCCGTCATCGTTTCGGCGGTTTCAAGCCGCCGGAAATCCCCGAGGAGCGAAATGACCCCGAACATATCGTGCGCCCCCAGCTCGCAGAGCTCACGTGTTGGCCCCGGATCGGCGTCGCTCACAAGCCGCACCCGCCCCGACTCAACCACGTAAAGCCCAAGGCCTGGGTCGCCCTCGTAGTATAACGACTCCCCTCGTCGGTACGTGCGGCGGTGCGTGGCGGACGCCATGGCGTAGAGCGCCGTCGACGACAGCGACTGGAAGGCCGGAACCGACTGCAGCACGTTCACAATTTCGCGTGTCTGCGGATCGAGCCGGCGCTGGAACAACCGGCGATACGCCCGTCCGATGGCACGTAGCAAGGCCCGTAGCGTCGACATAACCAGGTGAGGGAGACGAAAAAGAGTCAGCTACTGAAGATACGAACTGTCTGTCCAATCCCAAACGCCCCTCAAAAGGTCTGGCCAATGCCAAAGTGAAAGAGCGGGCCTTGATACGAGTCGGAAAACACGTCGTCGTTGCGGGGAGACGGGTCGCGCAACCGGTGAGCGAGATCGAACCGAATGATGATGTAGTCCCACTCAATCCGGATTCCGACGCCTGCCCCAACCCCCACCTCCGTGAGCGCGCTCAGGCTTCGGAAGCGCCCGTCCTGCACGGCCGACTCGGCGGGCTCTTGGAGCGTCGACTCGGCGGAGCCGTCATCGACCTGTCCAAATCCTCGGTTCCGCGGTCCAAACCACATGTTGCCTGCATCAAGGAACGCCGCTCCCACCCATTCAGCCGCCAGCAGGTTTTGGATCAGTCGGGTTCGGACCTCGACGCTGGACTCCAGCTTTAGATCGCCTCCCAGGATGCTGGACGCCTCCGTTCCGACTGCACCGGCGCTGTCCACGGGCAGTCCCGCATTGCCCGGCCCCAGTTCCCGGAGGCGCCAGCCGCGGACGCTGTTGGCCCCGCCGCTAAAAAACCGTCGGTCGAACGGAACCACCGTCGGCCCCCCCGTGGGGTGAGCGAATCCCCCAAAGGCTTTCATCGCAAGCGTGGAGCCGTCGCCCAGCGGCACATACCGCCGCAGGTCCACCGTCGCGCGCACATAGGGCCGGTACAGGAGGCGTCCACCGAGCCCCCCTTCGCCTCCGCCCGTGAGTCCAGGCAGCGTATAGCTGGCCGGCCCCGGCGAGAAGACAAATCGGTCGAGCAAGAATGGAAGGGTGTTGCCCACCTCGGCGGTCCCTTCGTAAATGTGGCCCTGGCGGCGGCGCAGCGGGTTGGCTGTCGTCGACCGAAAGGTGTACCGGGGAGCCGTATTAATCTGGGGCCGCGTGTAGTCCTCCAGGATTTGTTGCCGCTGCACAGGGTCCTGGAGGCCCGCGCCATCGGGGCCAAACACGCGGTCCAGGAAGCGGTCCTGAAAGCCCGAGAGCGTGTCCGGGTTGCTCAGGCTGAGGTCCATCACGTCAAGAAGCGACTGCCGATTCGGCGTGTGGTTCATTTCCAGACGCAACCGGGCGTTGATTCGACTTCGAATCCGCAACCGGAGGTCGTTTCGACGGGCCGTAAGGGCCGACAGCGACACCTGCGTGCGCGCGCTGGACAACTCAAAAAGCGATTCGAACGACTGAAACGGGCGAACCAGGTACGGAAGCGTGACCGACCCGGTGGTCTCGAACTGAGTGGAGCTAATGAGCGTCGTGTCCAGGCCCGTCGCGATTGATCCCGAGGCCTGCAGGCGCAAGGCTTCCCCCCCACCAAATGCATTCGCGTTCTCGTAGACGCCACTCAGCCCCACCCCAAACTCATTCAGCCCCACTGCTTCGGCCCCGCGCTGCAGGGCAAACGTTTCGGCCCGGAGGCGATGCCGGGGCCGGGTGCGCCCCTCGATGCGAATTGGGAGATAGGGGGCCTCAGCCGTGTCGGGCTGCGCAACCTCGTCGTATTGCGGCGTTAGGCTCGTGAACGTAAACACGCCCGTCCCCTCCAGCCGCTGCTTCGTCGACCGGATTCGAGAACGATCGTACACGGTTCCTGGCATGAATCGGAGGGATCGGCGGAGGACACCGGTCCCTAGCTGCGTCTCATTTCCGATTTCGCTGGTGATCAGCGGTTGCCGTCCACCGGAGGGGTCCGTCGGGACATCGAGCGTGTCCTGCCGCGGAGACGCAGATTCGGGGCCGGTCACCTGAAAGTGAACGTCCCCGAACCGATACACCGGTCCCGTCTTCACCCGAAACGCGAGGTCCCGGTACGTTGCGTCCGCCCCCTGTCGCCCCGTGGTATCGAGCGACTCTGCAGGCACCGGGACAAGGACGGCCTGAATGGAGTCCCGGCTGACGGCGGCGTAGCCCGCGTTCTGGAGCACGGTCAGCAGGCGGCGGCGCTCCTCCAGGAGCTGGGGCTTTTGGTAGCGCTGCTCCTCAACCGGAAACGCTAACGGATGGGAGGGGTCGATGGCCCCTGCATTCAGAATGGTTTCGCGGGCCACCTTTAGCTTCTGCTCGTCCGAGAGGGCCTGGAGTCCCTCGTAGCGGACCCGGCGGAGGAAGGTCGGGGGGCCGGGCTCTATCTGAAAATCGACACTCGCGCGGTCCTCTCCGGACCGCCGCACGCTATACTCGACCGTGGCGTCCCGGAAGCCTTGTTGTTCGTAGAAGAGGCGGAGGCGCTCGACATCTCCCGCCACCGTGGTGGTATCGAGCCTGGCGGGCGGCTCCCCGCCCGATTTAAGAGCGTTGCCGATGCGGCCCCACATCCAGCTGGCGTCCCCCAGCCGGTAGATCCAGCGCCACCAGGTAAATCCGGGGATCCCGAGCACGCGCCGATTGGGACGCGTGCGGATCTGACGTTTTAGCTCCCGTGTGGAGAAGTGCTGATTCCCTTCCACGTGCACCGAGCGCACGATGGGCTGCGTAGTGTCCGGCGACCCTCGCTCCGAGGCGGCCATCGGGGCCTGCTCCTGCGCCCACGCAGCCGCCCCTCCTGCGATCCAGGCGCCTCCCCCCACCAGAACCATGAGCACGACACGACGGACCCAGGCGCTCTTAATGCCGCCGATAACAAAAACAGAGGAGAAGGAAGTGCGCATTTCGGCAGGGCATACGAGGAACAGTGCGCCTGCGATCCACCGGAGCTTCCATCCTATCCTGATTCCGGCGGCACGCACCACTTACCGGGCCCGTTTTGAATCCGCGTCCGAGCCTGCGTCTACAATGTTCGACTCGTACTCTCGCTCCCGCTGCTCCAGTTCACGGTAGGCCTCGGGCGTCATATCCGGGACAAAGAACGGCATGGGGTCCAGCGGGTCTCCGTCCAGGGTGCGCACCTCGTAGTGCAGGTGGGGGCCCGTCGTTCGTCCCGAGTTGCCACTATAGCCAATGGTGTCTCCACGTTCCACCCTCATGCCCCGGCGGAGGGCCTCTGGCCGATCCGAGAGATGGGCGTACCGGGTAATGTACCCGGCCTCAGGGTGCTCTACATCCACAAAGAGGCCGTACGCGGCATTCTGTGAGGCTTCCTTTACCGTGCCGTTCCCGGTCACCACCACGGGTGTGCCGCGGCGCAGCAAAAAGTCGACACCGGAATGCATCTTCCGCACCTCCAGCACGGGGTGGTGTCGCATGCCGTACCCCGATACAATAGAGCCATTTGCCGGGCGGATCGCGGGCAGTTGCTTCAGTCGCTCCGTTCGATCCGTCGCGGCCGATGAAAGCTCGCGGTAGCTGGCGCCCTGCAGGGAGACCTGTCGCTCAAGCTTGTCCAGCTTCTCCGCTGTTTCCCGCAGCAGCGACGCAGCGGTCGCGTCCATCTCCTCATATTCCCTGTATGGATCCGTCCCTCCGACGCCAACCTGGCGCACATCGTCCGAAATGGGTTCCATTTCAAAGAGCCGACGGTAGAGCCGACGGTCTCGCTCGGCCAGTGTGTCGAGCCGCGACGAGAGGGTCGACATCTGACCATTCACCTGGTCGAGCTGGCGCTCCAGGGCCTGGTTTTCTACACGGAGGGACTGCTCCTCGGGCGTCGTCATCCAGTACACATCCAGCCCCCAGACGGCCAGGCCGGTCAGAAGAACTGCGAGACCGACAATTTGGCCTATCCGGGCCAGGTACTCCCTCCACGTCGGTTCGACCTCCACGAAGGTGCAGGTCTCCGGGTCGTAGTAATACTGTGTATCCTCGTCCATGAGGCGTGCGTTCTTCTGTATCCGGTGGGGATGCTGTATCCGGTGGGCGTGCGTCCAGCCTGATGATCCAGCGCGAGTCTACGCGCCTCTGCCTCATCCGTTCACCTCACCGCCCGATGTCGCGCACATGCGGCTCCGGCGAGGGGCAGAGGGAACGCGTGCGGATGACGCAATCATGCAAAAATAGCGCCGAGGGAACCTCTTTTCAACGGCGTTCCCGGGATCACAAATGAAGTTCCGTTCCGTCTTCCTCACTCGTAATCCTGCTCGAAGTACTCAACGG
>JAWOAQ010000105.1:0-7734 GCA_046498495.1 Salinibacter sp.
ATCGCCTACCCGATGGCACGGAGCTGGAGACCTATCCCCTGGATACCGATATCCTGGCCCAGTTCCAAGCCGTCTATGAGTCGGTGCCGGGTTGGGAGGAAGACATCAGCGCGGTGCGGACCTTTGAAGATCAAAACGGCGCTTTTGTTTATAATGCATTATTCCCTGTTATTAAAACAGCAAAGATGAAAGGTAAGATACCTTATTTCGGTAAAGATGCTTTTACCGTGAGAGAAACTTCGCGTGCCGTGAGAGCTGATTCGAACAGAATTGCACCGTCGGATTTCAATTTGATAGATTTTGAAACGAAAGAACAGGATATTGAAAGCGCTCTTGATTATCTTGAAGAGGAAGAATCGGCGGATTTTTACAAATATGAGCAAAGGTTGACAAAAGACCTTACCGACTACCTCGACAGCTACGGAGTTGATGTGCGCTGGATGCACTCCGATATTGATGCCCTGGAGCGCGTCGACATCATCCGTGGGCTGCGCCTCGGCGAGTACGACGTGCTGGTGGGCGTGAACCTGCTGCGCGAGGGCCTCGACCTGCCGGAGGTCTCGCTCGTGGCCATCCTCGACGCCGACCAGCAGGGCTTCCTACGCTCGGAAACGTCCCTCATCCAGACGGCCGGCCGCGCGGCCCGCAACGTCAACGGGCAGGTCATCCTCTACGCCGACGAAATCACGGAGGCGATGCAGAAGATGATCAACGAGACGGAGCGCCGCCGCACGCGGCAGCTCGAATACAACGAGAAACACGACGTCACCCCCGAGCCCATCAAAAAGTCGCCCGACCAGATCCGGCAGGGTACGGCCATCGCCGATGAGAAACGTGACGGGGACCGGTCGGGGGAACGCCATCACTACGGCAGCCCGGACCAGCTGTCCGCCGAGGTGGCCGATCCCGTTGTTCAGTACATGTCCGACGACCAGAAGCGGGACCTCATCGAACAGATGGAAGAGGAAATGGAAGAGGCGGCCGAAAACCTGGAGTTTGAGCGCGCCGCTGAGCTCCGAGACAGCATCGAGGAGCTGGAGGCGCAACTGGCCGAGGGCGGAGACTAAAGGCTTGTGCGTCGGGCTGCCGGGACCCACAGTGGGGCGTGCTCCGCGGTGTTCGCCTCCGGATGCGGCGTGCGGCGCGTGCCGCTGCATCCGCTGCAGTTCTTCATCACCCCCGGTGGGCGGCGGCCCACTTCGGCCGATGCAGACCGCCGGCCCGTCCGATCGACAAACAGAATGCATACACGTGTTACGTTTCTCCGATTCCTCCCAGCAGGCGGGCCGACACGAGAACTTCTGTGCGCGTGCGCGGTGGACGACGATGCGTACGACTCAGCCGGCCGGGCGGCGGCCCAGTCGGAGCGCCTCTCCGTCTCTCTCACCACAACCGTTCCCGAATGTCCCTGGAATCTGTCTCGACACGTGTTCTCATCATCGGGGCCGGCGGCGCGGGCCTCCGCACCAGCATAGAACTTGCTCAGCGCGGCATCGACTGCCTCGTCCTCGGCAAGCGCCCGCACGGGGACGCCCACACCATCTGGGCCGCCGGCGGCATCAACGCCTCCCTCGGCAGCCTCGACCCGGAGGACCGGTGGGCCATCCACGCGGCCGACACGCTCGACGAGGGGCATTTCCTGAACGATCCCACCGCCGTGGAGATGCTGGCCCGCCGCGCACCGGACCGCATCCGCGAGCTGGCGGACTGGGGCATGGCCTTCGACCGCACCGACGACGGCGCGATCAATCAGCGCTACTTCGGCGCCCAGTCGTTCCGGCGCACCTGCTTTGTGGGTGACCGCACCGGCCAGGCCCTCATGGACACGCTCGTCCGGAAGGCGATGGCCCTGGAGGTGCCCTACCGCGAAAACCTGTACATCACCGACCTGGTGACAAAAAACGGACGGGCCGCCGGCGCCGTCGGGTTCGACATGGACGAGGGACACCCGGTGGCGTTCGACGCCGACGCCGTCGTCATTGCGGCGGGCGGGCACACGTCGCTCTACCGCCGCAGCTCCTCGCGCCGAGACGAGAACACCGGCGACGCGCAGGCCCTGGCCTTCAATGCCGGCGTGCCGCTGCGCGACATGGAGTTCGTGCAGTTTCATCCGACCGGCAAGGTCACCCCGCCGGAGGAGGCCGGGCACCTCGTCACCGAAGCGGTGCGCGGCGAGGGCGGCCGCCTCTACAACACCGAGGGCGAGCGGTTCATGGAGCGCTACTCGCCGAACCAGATGGAGCTCGACGCCCGCGACGTAGTGGCCCGTGCCAACGAGCAGGAAATCCGGGAGGGCCGCGGCACCGACAACGACGCTGTGCTCCTCGACATCTCCCACCGCGACGCCGACTTCATCCGCGAGCGGTTGCCCCGCATGGTCGAGGAGTTTGCGGAGCACGGGATCGACATTACCCAGGAGCCGATGGAGGTGGCGCCCACCGCTCACTACGCGATGGGCGGCATTGAGGTCGACTTTGAGACGGCCGAAACCCCGGTCGACGGTCTCTATGCCGTCGGCGAGTGCACCGCCGGGGTACACGGGGCGAATCGCCTGGGCGGCAACTCGCTCATTGAGACCGTCGTCTTCGGTCAGGTGGCCGGCACCCACATCGCCGAGACCCTGAGTCCCGACGCCAGTCCGTCGCTTTCCGACGCGGCGGTGCGGGACCACGTGGCGACCCAGGACGCGCGTGCCGCGGCGGAGGGCCGGCACGCCCCCGCCGAGATCATGAACCGGCTCCGCGGCCTGATGTGGAAGCACGCGGGCATTCTCCGCGATGAGGATGGCCTCATTAACGGCCTGCGCAAGCTGCAACAGCTGCGGGCCGACGCGGACGACCTGCAGGTGCAGGCCGACCGCACGAGCCGCCGCTACGAGCGGGCCCAGAACGTGCGCTTCATGCTCACGACGGCGGAGACCATTCTGCGCGGGGCGCTGGAGCGGACCGAGTCGCGCGGTGCCCACGCCCGCACCGATTACGGCGAGAAGAACCCGTCGTGGCGGCAGAACATCCGCTGCGTGCCCACGGCGGAAGGCATGGAGATCGACGTCCAGGCCCCCGGCGCGCCCTCTGCTCCCGTCCAGGAGGCGGTCGACGAGGAGCACGAGCTCGACTACCACCACCTGGAGTAGATCTGATCTCGTCTGTGACTCGTTTGAGAGGGGCAGCACTGGACCCCCATGGGGGCTGGGTGTCTGCTTGCTGATTTTTCGTTCCGCCGAACGCATGCCCGCTCCTGACCTATGCAGTCCCTCTCGGTGTACCTGGCACTCACGGTCGTTCTTCTCGCCGGAATTGGCCTGGTGCGTACCTTCAAGGTGGTCAAAGAGTACGAGCGCGGCGTCAAATTCATGCTCGGCCAGTTTGTGAAGGTCATGGAGCCGGGCCTCGGCACAGTGATTCCGTTCATCCAATCGTGGGAGCGGGTTGATATGCGCGTCAAGGCAGTCGACGTGCCGCGGCAGGAGAGCATCACCCGGGACAACGTGACCGTAGAGATTGACGCGGTCATCTACTACCGGGTGCGGGATGCCCAGAAAGCCATCTTGGAGGTGGAAGAGTACATGTACGCCGTGCAGCAGCTGGCGCAAACCACCATGCGCAACATTGTGGGGGAAGTGGACCTCGACGCGCTGCTGGCCGAACGGGAGCGCATTTCCCGACAGATTCGCGAGATTATCGACGATGCCACCGATCCCTGGGGCATCGAAGTGCAGTCCGTAGAGCTCAAGGACATTATCCTTGCAGAGAACATGAAGCGGGTGATTGCCCGCCAGGCCGAAGCCGAGCGGGAGCGTCGCGCCGTAACCATTCAGGCGGAAGGCGAACTGGAGGCCGCCCAGAACATGGCCGACGCGGCCGCCATCCTCAACAATGAGGAAGGGGCCTTGCATCTGCGCACCCTCCAGACGCTCAACAGCCTCAGCAGCGACGATTCGAATACCGTCATCTTCGCAGTGCCCGCCGAGGCCCTGCGGGCGCTGGAATCGATTGGGGACGAGCCCGGGCCCTCGTAAGGCAAACCCGAACGGGGGCGATCGTTCAGGGGCCGCCGGGGGGAGGGACGGCCGGCAGCAGCACCGTGGCCTGTGTGCCCTCCCCGGGGCCGGAGTCGAGGTGGAGGCTGCCCCCGTGCTTCTCAACGATGCGCTGCACCAGGGCAAGACCCAGCCCGCTGCCTTCAGCCACCTGGCTCGCTCCGTCTCCCCGTTGGAAGCGACGGGTGGCGGCTTCGCACTCCGCGTCCGTCATGCCCACGCCCGTGTCGGTGCAGGTGAAACGGACCGGACCGTCTGCCGCACGATCCACGGCGACCGCCACATGCCCCTCCGGTGTGTATTTGATTGCGTTATCGATGAGGTTGCGGATTGCCTCGCGCAGCAGGTCCGGCTGGCCCTCCGCCCACACGGGCGCTTCTGTCTCGACCGTCAGGTCAATCCCCTTTTCCGCGGCCGCCTCCCGGTACGGTGCTGCTTCGTCGGCGGCGAGGGAGGCAAGGTCCACCGGGGCACGGTCCAGCGAGCCGTCGCGGTCGAGGCGGGTGAGGGTGAGCAGGGCGCGGAGGGTCTGGATCAGGGTGTCCAGCTTGCGGTCGAGCAGGCGGAGGGTGTCGCGGTAGCTCTCGGGGTCGCGCTCGCGGCGGAGGGCCAGGTCGACGTGGCCCTGCAGGGCGGTGAGGGGGGTTTGCAGCTCGTGGGCCGCGTTGGCCGTAAACGCCCGGAGGGCAGCCACGTGCTCTTCGATGCGGTCGAGCAGGGCATTGAAGGCCCGGCCGAGCGTGGCCGTCTCGCGGTCGGCGGCGGCCGGCACGTCCACACGCTCGTCCAGGTCGGCCGACGTGACGGATTGGGCCACCTCGGTGATGGACTGGAGGGGGCGCAGCACGCGCCCGGCGGCCCAGGCCACCAGGACCAGCAGGCCGCCCGAGAGCACGAGCCAGAGGCCCCCCAGCACCCCGCCGAAAATCCACAGGAGGCTCCGATGCTCAGGCACGTGGCGCGCCACCTGCACGAATCCGATGGTGGTGTCGGCGGCGGAGCGCAGGGGCCGCGTGCGGTAGTAAAAGGCGGGGCTTCCTCCAGCCGTAAACGTATCGAGCGACGGCCAGAGGCCGGTCGAGCGGACCGGGAGGCGACGATCCGGGAAATCCGCCGACAGCGAATCGATGTTGGCGGACTGGCGGACGAGGCGGCCGTCCGGCGCAAACACCTGCACGAAGATGGGGTCGACGCGGGGGACGGCCAGGCGATGGTGGGCCTCGTCCCACGCGTAGCCGGACACGTCGAGTGTATCGCGGCCTGCCAGGTCGGCGCGCATCTCGTTCGCCTCCGCCGCAAGGACCTCGGCCGCATTCTGATGCACAGACACGTAGGCGCTGCCCCAGGCGATCAGGGCCAGGGCGGCGAGGGCCAGCACGAGGGCCGGGCCGATTTGCAACAGCAGGCGCCGCCGAAAGGAGGGGCGACGGCCCGCTGAGGCCGCGGGGATGGGGCCGGACCGGTCGGTCGAGTCCGTCATGAGTCGTCGGACGGGCTGGGAGAGGAGGGATCCGAGGCTGTTTCCTGGGACGTTGATTCGGCGGTGCAGGAGGTGTACCGATAGCCGATGCCCCGCACGGTCTCGATGGGCGGGTCGCAGCCGGCCTCCTCGAGCTTCCGGCGCACGTAGTTGACGTAGACATCGATCAGATTCGTGCCGCGGTCGAAGTCGTGCCCCCACACCTCCTGGTGGATCCGGTCGCGGCTCAGGGCCTGCTCCCGTCGCGCCATCAGAAAGGCCAGCAGGTCGAACTCGGTCGGGGTGAGGTCTACGTCCCGGCCGTCGTAGGTGCAGGTGCGCGCCGCCGGGTCGAGGACGAGCGGGCCGTCCTCGACGGCCCCGGCGTGTTGCTGCGGGCGCGTCCGGCGCAGCAGGGCCTCAATGCGGGCCACCAGTTCGTCGAAGGCAAACGGCTTCGGGAGGTAGTCGTCCGCCCCCGCCCGAAGCCCCCGGACGCGATCCTCGACCGCGTCCAGGGCCGTGAGCATCATCACTGGAAGGTTGGGGCGGTGGAGGCGCAGCCGCTCGCACACCTCCAGCCCGGAGAGGTCCGGCAGGCGAATATCGAGGAGAACCAGATCGATGTTCGCCTGCCGAATGTATTCCAGGGCCCGCTGTCCCGTCTCGACCCAGCTCACCTCGTAGCCGTCTTCCTCCAGGCCCTGCTGCACGAAGGAGGCCACGTCGGGCTCGTCCTCGACGAGAAGCAGGTGATGATCGTCTGGGTCAATCATGGGAGGCAGCGCTGTGAGAGCATGGTGGGTTGGGTATACGACAACGGCCAGCCGACTTTCCAAGGGGAAGAGGAGAGCCCCTTATTCGTCTTCGCCGGGGTCGCTTTCGTCCTCCGGGCCGACCGGCTCGACATCAGACGGCTGCGCGTGGGGCGTGGGGGTGTGCAACTCCGGGTGGCTGATCTTGCCGCCCAGATTGGCGGTGTAGCCAATGAGCCCCGATGACAGCAGGGCGAGGACGAGGGTGAGCCCCACGGCCCCGCGCCCGAGCCGCTCCCGCACCCAGCCCACGAGCAGCGTTCCGAGTGCGAGGCCCCCTGTCGCGATCCCCGCAAGGAGCGCATACACCCCCCAGGATTCGTGGGCTTCCAGGGCGTCGTGCGAGACGCCCGCCAGGCCCTCAACCACCTCCTCGGCCGGCTCACCGGTCAGGTAGACGGCGACGGCCGAGAGGCCAGCCGCGGCGAGGAGGCCGAGACTGGCCTTTTGTACGTCCTCGGCGCCGCGCCACAGCCCGTAGGCGAGGAGAACGGCCCCGAAGACGAGGCCGAGGAGCGGAATGTGATTCAGCATCAGGTGGAGGTGGGCAGCGCTCATGGGCCATCGAGGCGTTTCGTGAGTGAAACAGGCGAACAGAAAGACATCGGTGCGTTCCGCTGGGTCGAGGCTGCCGACCGGGGGCCCACTGTTGGACTGGCTCAGCGCCTATCCGGAGGACGCCCCCACACGTCGTGTCGGGGAAGTCCGCACGGGGACCCTGCGTTCGAGAGAAGACCTCCCGGCAGTGCTATTCCGTCTCGTCCGTCGCCGAATCCTCCTGAAGCCGGGATTGGGAGCGAATGTCCAGGCCGCGATCGACCGGCAGCACATAGACCTTTCCGTCGCCCCGTCGCCCCGTCTGGGCCTCGTCGGCAATGGCCTCCGCGAGCTCGTCGGCCCGGTCGTCCTCGCACACCACCTCCAGCTTCACCATGTCGGCGTAGGGCGACACCTGGGGGCCGTAGGACTCTCGCCCCTGCGCGTCGGCCTCCCGCCCGAAGCCGTCGACCCGCGAGAGGCTGGCCCCCGGCACCGCCAGGGCCCGGAGGCGCTCGGCCACTGCGTCTTTCACGAGGGGGCGAATGTAGGCAACAATCATCTGCATGGGACTGACCTCTGCGTATGGAAAAGGAAGCGGGAATCGGCGTCCAGCATGCCGACGACCTTAAGTGCAATCAATTTTCAGTTTGTGGATTGCAATGGGTCGTCGGATCCACCGACCTCTTCGTTCTTCGAGAGTGGGGGGGGAAAACGGCCGTTTTCGCTGGATCTGTGGAGATTTCTCCACTCCGAGCGCCTGTTGGCGCTCTCCGGTCGAAATGACGGCATGCCCCAAATTGTCGATTGACGTTGCTTAGCACTTTATCTTGTTCGAAAATTTATTATTCAGTATGATCTGTCGTAGGACTGCTTTACGCAAT
>JAWOAQ010000107.1:0-9089 GCA_046498495.1 Salinibacter sp.
CCTCGGCTTTCCGGGCCTGTTTGTACTCCTCCCAGTCCGCCAGGAAGCGCTCCAGGCCCCGGTCCGTCAACGGATGCTCCAACAGCTTCTCCAGCGTCGAAAACGGCATCGTCGCCACGTCCGCCCCCGCCAGGGCCGCCCGCTTCACGTGCGTCGGATGCCGGATCGACGCCGCCAAAATCTCCGTCTCCAGCCCCTCGTAGTTGTCGTAGATCCGGCGGATCTCCTCGACAAGCCCCATCCCGTCGGAACTGATGTCATCGATCCGACCGATAAACGGACTGATGTAGTCCGCCCCCGCCTTCGCCGCCACCAGCGCCTGCGTCGGCGAAAAACACAGCGTGCAGTTCGTCCGAATCCCCTCCGCCGAAAGCGCCCGAAGCGCCTTGATCCCCGCCTTGATCAAGGGAATCTTTACCACCACGTTCTCGTGGAGACCGGCCAGCTGGTGGGCCTCCTCCATCATCCCGTCAAAGTCCGTGGCCGTCACCTCCGCGGACACGTCCCGCGGGGAGCCGCCCGGACCCTCCCCCACAATCTCGCAAATGCGAACCACGTGGTCGTGAAAATCAACGTTGCCCTCCGCCTTCACCAACGACGGGTTCGTCGTCACCCCGTCGAGAACCCCGAGGTCCGCCGCCTCCCGGATCTCCTCAAGATCGGCCGTGTCTACAAAAAACTTCATAGGAAGAAGGGATTCGTGACGAATAGGATGCGAATGTGTGCAAGTGACCCCAGTGAAAAACCCATCCCGAAAGGGACGATCCTAACGGACCATTGAGGCCGGAGTTTTCCATCGTTTCCCTGGGACGGGATCGGTGCCCCCAATGACATTTTCCGTCTCTCCTCTTACGTTGCACACGTCCGATCTACGTTGCACGCCCCCCGCCGCTCCTCATGCACCTCTGCCTCTTCGAAGACAATCGGGTCGACAGGCTCCGCCCCCTCACGGAAACGCGGCCCGCATACGATCTGCGCCTGGCCCTCCGCACGATTGCCGAGACGATCCACGATGCATTTACTCCGGATGGCCTCCTGCTGCACACGCGCCCCCTGCTCCGGGCCGGAACCGCCCGCGAGCACGAAGCCACCGCCGTCAACACGCTCCCCGAGAACGCAGATGTTCTCTTCGTCAATGGCCGCTTTGTGGCCGACAGCGAACCGCTGGTCGAACGCATTCGAGCCCAGACCGAGACGGATTCCGCACGCGGGTTCGTCCAGGGCGACACCCTGTTGGCCGCCTGGGTGCCCGATGCGGCAGACCGGTTGCCTGCCAACGTGCTGGAGCCTCCCGCCCTTTCGCCCGCGCCCTTCGACCTGCCCCTCACATCTGTGGAGACGGCCACGCTCGTGGAGCGGCCGTGGGACCTGCTTGGAACGCTCCGCGACACGCTCCGCCGGGACGTGGCGGCCCGTACCACGGTTCCCCCGGCCGGAGCGCTTCCCACCCGCCACCACGCCAAGGCGCACGAAAGCGTGATTGCCACCGCCCCCGGTCGCATTCACCTGGGCACCGGGGCCACCCTTCACCCCGGCGCCGTCCTGAACGCGACCGACGGACCCATCGTGATCGACGATGGAGCCACCGTCTTCGAACGCGCTGTACTGAAAGGCCCCTGCTATGTCGGTCCCAGGAGCGAGGTGAAGGTCGGAGCCGACATTGAAGGGAGTGCCTTCGGCTACTACTGCAAGGTGGGCGGCGAGGTGCACGACACGGTGATCCATTCCCTCTCCAACAAGGCCCACCCCGGCTTTCTGGGGCACTCGTACCTGGGCCGGTGGTGCAACCTGGGCGCCGACACAAACAATTCGAACCTCAAAAACGACTACGGCGAGGTGAGCGCTTACGCCCCGGCCGAGGATGCCTTCGTCAACACGGGCCGCCAGTTTGCCGGGCTGTTTATGGGCGACCATTCAAAGTGCAGCATCAACACCATGTTCAATACCGGCACCGTCGTCGGCACGTGCTGCAATCTGTTCGGGGCCGACTTTCCGCCGCGCTACGTCCCTCCCTTCTCGTGGGGCGGCGCGTCCCGGGGCTTCACAACGTACCGGATCGACAAGGCCCTCCAGGTGGCCGAAACCGTGATGGGCCGCCGCGACACTGAGCTGACGGACGCCGACGCCGCCCTGCTTCGCGGCCTGTTTGAGCGCACGGCCGACGAACGAGCGCAGCATCACGACTGAATCGGTCACCCGAAAAGGCTGACGGCAAGGGACAGATAGACCGCTTCGGCGACGAGGGCCGGCACCACGTAGATCATGAACCGCCGGTCGGCCCCGCCCCGACCGGGGCTCTGGGCGAAGCGAGCCCCCATGCTCACCAGTGGGAGCAGGCCCAGAAGAACGTACCCGCCGATTGACCAGAGGGCCGTGGTGGCGTCGCGCAGGCCATCCGCGGGACGCGCCACCGACCGCACCCATCCAAACACGGGCGTCCGCTCGACCTCCAGGGTGTCGCGCCCTCCGACCGATCGGCCCATGTCCTGGTTGACAGTGACAGTTTCGGTGCACCCGGCCCGGTCGGCATACAGAAGAATCGTTTCCTCCTTTCGATCGACACAGTTGTCGTCTCCCAGCCGGACGAGACGGATCGAAACGCCGTCGGCCCCAAGCAGATGCGACTCGGCCGATCGGGCATAGGGCATCCCCTGAGTGACCGTACCCGGACGGGCCGCATCCACGACCAGAAGGAAGGCCAGGGCCGCTGTTGGAACGGCCAGTCCTCGGACGCCCCAGATGGTCCAGCGGATAAACGTCTGCCAGTACGGATCACCGTCGTAGAGGCGGCGCCGGTGCCACGGATCGCGGGACGCCATTTGCTCGGGGCCTGACCGGGAGGGACGGATTATGCGTCGCCATCGAGATGCACCACATCTACCTCCGACGGCTTCCCCCTGCGAATGTGGAGGCGGAGACAGGTTTTTCGCTTGTGGAATCCCTGCCGGCCCGCCGCCCCCGGATTCACGTACAGCATTCCCTCCATGGCGTCCACGCGCTCCACACGCAGGATGTGACTGTGGCCACACACAAGCACGTCGGGCGGATCGGCCCGGAGCGTCGCTCCCATTCCTGCTTGCCACCGCCCGGGGCGCCCGGCGATGTGCGTCATCCACACGTCGAGCCCCTCGACCCCGAAGCGCAGGTGCTCATCGACCCGGCGGCGCACCGCCGGGCCGTCCACATTCCCCCACACGGCCTTCACCGGGGCCACGGCCGCGAGCCCGTCCAAAATCGCCAAATCGCCAATGTCGCCCGCATGAAGAATGAGGTCTACCCCCTCCAGGTCGTCGACCAGGTTCGGGTGAAAGTAGCCATGCGTGTCCGACAGGATGCCAATGGTCATCGGGACGCAACAACATCGGAGGGCCGGTGCGACGCAACGGGAACGGGACGGCAGCGCACCGGCCCAGGCGCTCGTTAGAGGATGGCGGCTTCATCCGCGTCAAACACCTTCGTGTTGTAACCGGCATCCTCGAACGTCTCGACAAAGTGCCCGAGGTCCGTCTCAATGGGCGGGAACGTGTCGTAGTGGAGCGGCACAACGAGGTCGGGTCCCACCATCTCCGCGGCGTGCAGCGCGCCGTAGATGCCCATCGTAAAGACGTCGCCGATCGGGGCCAGCATCACGTCCACCTCCCACAAGTCCCCAATCCACTGCATCTCAGCGAAGGGGGCCGTGTCGCCGGCGTTGTACACCACCTGTTCCCCCAACTCCAGAACAAAGCCGAGGGGAACGCCCCCGTAGGTGCCATCCGGGAAGGACGAACTGTGCCGGGCATGAACGGCCTCGACATGGCCCCAATCCATGTCGACGCTTCCGCCTTCGTTCAGCGGCTGCATGTTCTCGTGGCCATACTCCTGCCCCACGTACTGCATGATCTCGAAATTGCCAATAAAGAGCGGGTCGTCCCCAGCCAGTACGTGTTCCGTATCCGAAAAATGATCGAAGTGGGCGTGCGTCTGGAGAACCACATCCGGGTCCACATCGTCCGCCGTCGTCTCGGTATGCGGGTTCTCCTCGAAAAAGGGGTCGAAGAGGAGCGTCGTCCCGTCGTCGGTCTCAATCTGGAAGGTCGAGTGCCCGAAGTAGGTGAGCTTCATGATACGGGAGCAGTTGTAAAGTGGGGAAAAATCAACGGAAGGTGCCCGGTCGAACGGTACAGGGGACCGGTGCTGTTTCGGAGCAGCGCGAGGGCTGTACGCGGCCGTCCCGGACGGGTTTACCTGAGCACCACCATCCGGTGCGACTGCGTGCTCGAAGGGGTCTTGAGCTGCACAAAGTAGGATCCGCTCGGCAGGTTGGCGGCCTCCAGGGTCCGTTCGTAGTGCCCGGCGTCGTGGCGCTCGTCGGCTATTGTTGACACGCGCGTGCCCGTCACCGTCCACACTGACACCGACAGGGGGGTGGGTTCGTGAACCTCATACTCGATGGTTGTGCGTTCGCGGAACGGATTCGGAAAGTTGCCGAGAAGAGAGGCGGCCGTCGAATCCTCGGGGGCGGGGCCCATTCCCACCTTAATGGTGGCAGTTGTGCGGGACGTCTGTTCGTGTCGCTCCTCTCGGACGCGATAATACACTACCTCCTCGGGCACCGACGCGTCGGTGTACCCATACTCGGGGGCCTCCTCCGTGGGGGTCCGGCGGGCCTCCTCCGGACGCAGACGGGCGACCGGCTCAAACCGCTCCCGATCGGTGGAGCGTTCCACCACGAAGGCGCTGACCGCGCCGGGCTGTGCCGTCCACCGTAGGCTGACAGACGCGTCGTCGCTTTGCGCCCGGATGTTTCCCAGCGGAGCCTGGAGGGAGCGGGTGGAGGGACGCCGGCGCGCCCCGCGGGGCCATTGCTCCACAACGGCGTCGGACGCGGACGCGTCGGGGGCCTCCTCGAAGCGGAGCAGAATGCCTTCCTCGCTGGAGGGCGTGCGCGCGGCCCCGTGCTCCAGCGCCGAGACCCGGTATGCAGTATCCGACATCCACACCTCATCCAGCCGCCCCGAGAAGATGCCGGGCGCTCCTTCGCCGTTCGGAGGCGAGGCATTGGGCCGTCCGCCCAGCGCTACCGAAAGACGCGTTGCCGGAAACGGCGGTCGATGATTCCGGAGAGAGTCCACCGTGGTGCCATTAAGCCCCAACCGGAGGCGCTCCCGATCAGCATCGTAGACGACGGCCACGTGGTGCCACTGTCCGTCCGCCACGGGCGTATGGGTCCAAAGGGCCTGGTGCGATCCCGACTCCCCCATGTAGAAGCGCAGGCGCCCGCTCCGATCCACCATCACCTCCGCGGGGTACGCCTCCTCCTCACTCCCACTCCAGGTGGAGAACACCACCTCGTTGAGGCCCGTGGTGCGCATCCAAAACGAGATCGAAAACGACGACCGGGTCTCGAACGGAAGGGCCGCGGGCCGAAGCAGAACGGGCTCGGTGGCCGCCGCCATCGCAAGCGCCCGGTTCCGTTCGCTGGGCGTCGACGGTGCCTCGAGGGCGACCCGCTGGCGCACCGGCTCGCCCCCCCCGTCTGGGCTGGCAGACGCCTCTCCTCCCAGACGCACCTCCCACGTGCGCTCCCCCGTCGCGTCCGGCAGGCGCACCCGCACCACAATCTCGTGGGGGCCGCGGAGGGGCCGATCGGCTCGCACGGAAACCTCCGCTGTGCCCGACGTGCGCTCCCACTCAACCGGCACGGGCTCGGTGCCGTACCGAAGGAGCGTCACCGACTCCACCGTCCAGTCGCCCGGCATCGAAAGCCGAAGCGCCGTCACCGGCCGGGACGGATCCAGGCTCTCGAACAGATTGGCAACGGTGCCAGCCGTTCGCGTCACCGTGTCCGACTGCCCAACCGCCGTCGGCACGCCGGGCCCTCCCCCGAACAACAGCCCCAGGATGCACAGCCCCACAGCCAGCCGAACGGCGCACCCAACCGCCAGATGTGGCCCCCTGGAACGATACCGCACGGAACGATCGGCCCAATTCGGAAGGGACAGGAACGTGCGTACTCTCCGGATGACCTGTAGGATCGACAGGGTCTCGGCCGCAGAAACGACCTTCACGCACGAATCACAGATGTCGGGAAATCACCCGCTTCGTCGAGTCGTAGCATAGCATGAAAGAAAGTGAACCACAAATGAAGGCCGATTGTATGAGCGATCTTCCGGACGATCTGCCCGCCATTGGAACCCACCGCGGAAACGCCCCGCCCGAGGAGCTTGGCCAGACGGTGAACTCACCTGACGGTCCCGACCCAAGCGCCAAGCCCGCCCGGCCTGCGGATGCCCTGTTCCAACTCGTGGAGGCGGCGTCGGGGGAGCGCCTCCAGATTCGAGTGCACTCTCCTCGCGCTCAAGTGAATCCCCCGAAAGACGAGGGGATCACCGAACTTGGACAGTACCGCACGGTCGACGCACTTCGGACGGCCCTCGACGACGCCTCCATTGACGGATGGACGGGGGTGTTCGAAAACCCGCAGGCGGGCCGCGTGCTTACCGACGAGGTGACCCCCCACCACGCCTGGATCGGGGCGGACGAGTACACCACGATTACCCTCTTCCCCGATGCCGCGGCCGCGACCGACTACACGGCCTCCCTCGACCTGTCGTCCGCCTAACACTATGTCTTCTCCTCTTCTCGACGCCACCGTCACGTCCACGACGCCCCTCACGCCTCGTGTGCAACAGCTTTCGCTCTGCGTGGAAGACCACACGTTCGAGCACGAGCCCGGCCAGCACGTCAGCGTCCGCCGGGACACCGACGACGGGCCGGCCTTCCGGCCGTATTCGCCCGTGAGCCTGCCCGGCACCGACACCCTCGCCCTGGCCGTGAAACGATATGAGGGCGGGGTGTGCTCGCCCTGGCTCCACGAGCGAGAGGTGGGCGACGTCGTGCCCATTACCCCGCCGTCCGGGAACCTCCATCTCCACGACCCGGACCGCGACGCCCTGTTTCTGGCGACCGGGACGGGCCTGACGCCCATGCTCGCCATGCTGACCCAATACATTCACGAGGGGGCAGGGCGCGCGGCCCTCCTCTTTGGGGAGCGGACCCAGGACGACCTGATGTACCAGGCCCTTCTCAATCGCCTCGCGGCGAGCTACGACAACATCACGGTGCAGTACGTGCTCTCGCACGAGGATTGGATCGGGGCGACCGGCGTTGTCCAGGATCACATGGCCCCACACCTGGAGGCCCTCAATGCCCCCCATGTCTACGTCTGCGGCGTGCCCCAGATGGTGGTAGACACGAAGGCCGACCTTCAGGCTGCGGGCGTTCCCGACGACCGTGTGTTTAGCGAAGGATGGGAGGAAGGAGCCGTCGACGACTAAGCTCCCCTTAGAGTATTGAGGATGTGCGAAGGAGCAGTTGCCCCGAAGGGGTACTCTTCGAGCAGCCGGGGGAGTGGGTCAACACTCCATCCGTTCGCAGAGGTGGTCGCGGAGTTGCTTGCGGGCCCGGTGGAGTCGAACGCGCACGTTGACCTTCGTAAGCCCGAGGTGCTCGGCCGCCTCGGCGGTGGACTGTTCTTCGAGGTCGCGGAGTTGAACGACCCGGCGGTAATGATCCGGAAGTTCCTGCAGCGCATCGTGCACGAGGGTTTTCCGCTCAGACGCCTCCACGGCCTCCTGCGTCGCCCGGTCGGTCCCGTTTTTTTGGTCGGCCTGTAGAAACTCGATCGTCTCGTGGTCCAGGTAGTTGTGTCGATCGGCGGAGCGAAGGTGCCCATAGGCCAGGTGGCGGGCAATCGAAAACAGCCAGGTGGACACTTTGGCTTCGCCGCGAAATTTCCCAATCTGGCGATAGGCCTCGGCAAACGTCTCCTGGACGATATTCTCGGCCGCGTCCGCGTCGTCCACGATGTTGACCACGAAGCGATGAAGTCGCTCTCGCTCCTGCTCAACCAAACAACGGAAGGCGGTTTCGTCCTTTGCCTTGAGGGCCGACACGTCGGGGGACTCGTCGGAGGTGCACGGAGCAGACGGGTGATGGGACATGGGACCGAGCTGTCGTGTGAGGGTCGTGAATCGACGGGGCTCTTGTCTCCGTCGTCCCTCCAACGTACCTTCATCGCCCCTCCATGTTATCACAGAAGTATAACAGGACCATAAGATTTTTCTCCTGTTTTCTCCGCATGCTTCGACCCTCTATATTTGCGCTGCTCATTGCTGTGCTCATCCCCATGAGCGCCCCCGCCCAGTCCGATTCTCTACGCCTCCGCGACCTGGGCGCGGCGCCCGGGATCTTCGCCCCGGGTCCACAGAACGCGATCACAGACGTCGCGGACGTGACGGTGGGCCACCAGACGCTTCGGACGGGCGACTCGGTGCGGACCGGCGTGACGGCGATTCGCCCGCATGCGGGCAACGTGTTTCAGGAGAAGGTGCCGGCGGCGGCGTACGTGGGCAACGGCTTTGGCAAAGCCGCGGGCGTCTTGCAGGTGCAGGAGCTGGGCACCCTCGAAACCCCAATCGTGCTCACGAACACACTCGACGTGGGCACGGCGGTGGACGCCACCGTGAAGTGGACGCTGGGGCAGCCGGAGAACGAGGATGTCTCGTCGGTGAACGCCGTGGTCGGCGAAACGAATGACGGCTACCTGAATGACATCCGCGGCCAGCACGTGACGCGTGAGGACGTAATCGCCGCGATCGAGTCGGCCCAGGGCGGGCCGGTGGTCGAGGGGAGCGTGGGCGCCGGCACCGGCACCAGTGCGCTCGGGTGGAAGGGCGGGATCGGCACGAGCTCGCGTGTGACGCCTGACGATCACGGCGGCTACACGGTCGGCGTGCTCGTACAGGCCAACTACGGCGGCGTCTTGCAGATCGACGGCGTGCCCGTCGGCGAGCGGCTCGGGCGGTACGATTTCCAGTCGGCCGTGGAAGAGAACGACGCCGAGCGGGCACCGGACGACGGCTCCGCCATGATTGTGGTGGCCACGGACGCCCCCATCGCCCCCCGCAACCTGGAGCGCATGGCCAAGCGGACGATGATGGGCCTCGCCCGCACCGGCAGCTACGCCAGCAACGGGTCCGGTGACTTCGCCATCGCCTTCTCGACACAAAACCGCCGCTCCGGCGACGCAACGCCCCGGGCCGACT
>JAWOAQ010000117.1:0-8070 GCA_046498495.1 Salinibacter sp.
AGAGGGGCTGCGCACCATCGCCACGCGGGTCCACGACCTCACAAAGACCCTGGCCAAGGGCCTGCGCCGGACCGGCCACACGCTCCGTCACGACGCCTTCTTCGATACCCTGCGTGTGGACCTTGCGGGGATGACACAGGCCCAGGTCCGCGAGCGAGCCGAGGCGCACGAAATCAACCTCCGCTACTACGACGACGGGTCGGTGGGCGTGGCGCTCGACCAGACGGTGAGTGCCGAGGACCTCGATGCCCTCTTCATCGTCTTCGGCGCCACCAACGGCCAAAAGCTGTACGCCGAGGACCTGGCCGCCGACCTCGACAGCGGCTACGACGGCCCCCTGCCGCGCCAGACCGCGTACCTGGACCACCCCGTCTTTAATCAGTACCACTCCGAGGGCGAGCTGACCCGCTACATGCAGTCCCTGGCGGACAAGGACCTGTCGCTGGTCCACAGCATGATCCCGCTCGGGTCGTGCACCATGAAGCTGAACCCCACGGCCGCGCTCCAGCCGATCTCAAACCCGCAGTTTGCGGGCCTGCACCCCTTTGCGCCTCAGGAACAGGCGGAGGGATACGACCAGGTGATCGAGGAGCTTAGCGCTTACCTTACGGAAATCACGGGCTTTGACGACATCTCCTTCCAGCCCAATTCCGGCGCTTCGGGCGAGTACACCGGCCTCCTCATCATCCAGGCCTACCACGAGGCCCGAGGCGAGGGGCAACGCGACGTGTGCCTCGTCCCGGAGTCGGCCCACGGCACCAATCCCGCCAGTGCCAACATGGCCGGGATGGACGTGGTGACGATCGACTGCGACGAGAATGGCGACGTGGACCTCGACGACCTTCGCGAACAGGCGGAGGCGAACAGCGACCACCTCGCCGCCGCCATGATCACGTACCCGTCCACGCACGGCGTCTTCGAGGCGCACGTGCAGGAGATCTGTGACGTGGTGCACGAACACGGCGGGCAGGTGTACCTCGACGGCGCCAACGTAAACGCGCAGGTGGGCCTCTGCCGCCCCCGCGAGTACGGCGTTGACGTGTGCCACCTGAACCTGCACAAAACGTTCAGCATCCCACACGGCGGCGGGGGCCCCGGCGTGGGCCCCGTCTGCACCGCCGAGCACCTCAGCCCCTTCCTCCCCGGCCACCCGGTCGTGGACACCGGTGGCGACAAGAGCATTCCCGCCATCGCCGCCGCGCCGTACGGCAGCGCCCTCATTCTGCTGATTTCCTGGGCGTACATCAAGCTGCTGGGCGCCGAGGGCCTTACGAAATCCGCCAAGACGGCCCTCCTCAACGCGAACTACCTCGCCGAGCGACTGGCCGACCACTACGACATCGTCTTCCGCGGGCCCAACGACCGCGTGGCGCACGAATTCATCCTCGACCTGCGCCCCTTCCGCAAAGAACTCGACATCACCGAGCAGGACGTCGCGAAGCGGCTTATGGACTACGGCTTCCACGCCCCCACGATGAGCTGGCCCGTGGTGGGCACCCTCATGGTCGAGCCCACCGAGAGCGAATCGAAGGCAGAGCTCGACCGCCTCGTCGACGCCTTTGCGGCCATCCGCAGTGAAATTGCAGCCGTCGAAAACGGCACCTTCGAGCCCCCCGAAAGCACCCTGAAGCAGGCCCCCCACACGGCCGAAATGGTGACGGCCGACACGTGGGACCATCCATACAGCCGGGAGACGGCGGCTTACCCGATCGAGGCGGTACGCGACCGGAAGTTCTGGCCCACTGTGCGACGGGTGAACGACGCCTACGGCGACCGAAACCTCTTCTGCGCCTGCCCGCCGACGGACGCCTACGAGGCGGACGCGGAGGACGAACTGGAAGCCGCCCTCGAAACGTCGTAACTCGGCCGTCAGGTTCCGTCGTACCGCCGGATGAGGCGGCGGAAGAGACCGGGGAGCATTCGCTTCACGTACACGCCCATCGTCTCCCACCCTCCGACGGTGCATTCGGCGGTGTCGTTCTCGATCGCGTCCGCAATTGCGGCAGCACACCGGTCCGGCGACATGCCTTTTTCCTCGGCCGCCGCCCCGAGGGAGGTGCCGTCGGGGCGGAGCGCATTGGAGTTCACGTTCGTCTTCACGAAACCCGGGCAGACCAGCGTCACCCCGATGCCGTCGTCGTGAACCTCGGCCCGGAGGGAATCGAACCAGCCGTGCAGGGCGTGCTTCGAGGCGGCATACGAGGACCGCTGGGGCGTGCCAAATTTCCCAACGACACTGCTCACCACGGCGATGTGGCCCCGCCGGCGGTCGAGCATGGAGGGGAGCACGGCCTTCGTGAGCTGCACGGCCCCAAAGAAGTTCACTTCCATGATGCGACGGACAACTTCCATGTCCGTCTCTTCGGCTGTGCCCCGCTGGCTGACGCCGCCGTTGTTGATGAGCACATCGACGGGCCCCACAGCATCATGGACCGCCTCGGCCGCCGACCGCAGTGACTCGGGCTCCGCCAGATCGAGCGTCTGCACGAGGTGATCGTCCGGGCGCTCGCAGCGGGAACGCACCTCCTGCAGGGCCTCCGCCCGGCGGGATGACAAGACGAGACGAGCGCCCCGCCGGCTGCATTCGACGGCAAGGGCGCTCCCAATGCCGGAGGAGGCCCCGGTAATCCAGACGCGTCGGCCGTAGAAATCCATGAAGCCAGGCTTTGTGGAGCGTGCACGGAGGCCGTTAATGTACGCGCCTCTCCGAATGAGAACAAGCCCCCTACCCAACAACACGGTCCCGAAGGGCGCCCCCCCTCCCATCTGCGTTCCACGACGCGTGACGATCGGGCCGCTACAGCCTCGGCCTCACACCAGGGAGGGGCACGGACGAGAGAGGACATCATACGGCCGATTCCCCCCTCGCCCCAATGCGGCACGTCAATCCCCAAAGACGTACCCGAGGCTCATCGAAAGTGTGCGGCTGTGGATGGACGCGTCCGGGGCCACCGTCCCGTCCTCAGGCACCACGGTTGTGAGTCCGCAGGCATAGCGGAGGTCGAGCAGCAAGGCCCGCCCGCCGGACAGGGCGTAGCTGAGCTCCACCCCCGCCACGGCCGACACCTCGGTCTGACGCACGGACACCTCCTCGGACTGCGTCCGCTCCTCGCCGTCCATCGACCGGATCGACGACACGCGGCTGGGCGCCATGCTGATTCCCACCGACGGCCCCACGAACGCCGAGGGGCGCAGACGCCCCCAGGTGAGGCCTCGCACCTTGGCAAGCACCGGCACCGTGACGTAGCGGAGCATGAGGGTTTCCCGCACCTCCTGCGGCGCATCCGCCGGACCAATCCGTTCCGTTTCCACGACGGCCCCGCGCTCCACCACTGTCAGCTCAGGCTGAACCATGATCCAGTCGGCCAGCACAAACTGGGCAAACACGCTCCCCTCCATCGACGAATGGCCGCGGTCGATTCGGGCCGGGGCCGATCCCCTCCACAGGCTCCCCGCAAACGGACTCGCGTCGCCACTCAGCGTCGAAAAGGCACCGCCCGCCCGGACCCCGACTGTCATGTCCGGCATCTGGGCCGACGCCTGGGGACCCATGCCGCTCACGGCCAGGGCGAGCAGGACGAGTGACAGCACACGCATCGGAGCACGAACAGTCATGGCCGGACGCCGTGTGGACGAGAGTTGGAAATACGGACGTCGTTCGACCTTTCTTCAAAAAGAGACCCAGCTCCGTTCTTGTCAAGGGGGCGCTCCCTTCCATTTTCCTCGGTTGATTGTGGCTCCGTCATCCATGTGATTGGTCGCTACCCACTCGTTTGTGTCTCGTGCCCTTGTCCTATGCTGTATCGTCTGCTCCCCGCCCTCCTCGCTGCCATGCTTGGCGTGCTGCCCGCCGCTGCGCAGGACGCATCCCTCACGGGCTTTGGCCCCGCCTCCACCGAGGAGCAGCGCGCCTGTGAGGGCCGGCTGGCCGAGGCCCCCACGCCCGAGACCTTTCGCGCCCACCTGCAGGAACTGACCGACGTGCCGCATCCAGCCGGTACGGCTGCCAACGACCGAGTGCGCGCCTACATCGACTCGGTAATGACGGCCGCCGGCCTGTCGACGACCGAGTACCCGTACGACCTCTACATGCCGTCCCCTGAATCCGCACACGACACCGAGGTCGCCCTCGTCACCCCCACCCGACGGCCCCTCAACCAGCAGGAAAACATCCTGGACGGCGACTCCTTCTCCGGGCATCCCGACCTGCGCCCCGCCTGGAACGCCTATTCCGGCTCCGGCGACGTGACGCGCGAGGTGGTCTACGCCAATTACGGTCGGAAAGAGGACTTCGAGACGCTCGACTCGCTGGGCGTAGAGGTCGACGGCCGCATCGTGGTGGCGCGCTACGGCGGCAACTTCCGTGGGTTCAAGGCCAAGTACGCCGAGGAGGCCGGCGCCGCCGGGCTGCTGATGTACACCGATCCCGCCGACGGCGGCTACACGGAGGGCCTCCCGTATCCAGAGGGCCGCTATCTCAGCGAGAGCATGATTCAGCGCGGCTCGGTCCTCACCCCGCTGGGCGGCGATCCGCTGACGCCCGACGGCCCCTCGCTGCCGACCGACGCGGACGCCGAGGTCAACCGCCTCGACCCGAGCGAGGCCGACCTCCCCGAGATTCCCGTTGCGCCCCTGCCGTATGAGTCGGCGGAGCCAATCTTGAAACACATGACGGGTGATGCGGTCCCCACCGGCTGGCAGGGCGGCCTCCCGTTCGCCTACCGCACGACCGGGGGCGCCGACCTCACGGTGCGCCTCAAGGTCGACCAGCCCAAACAGCTCACGCGGGCCACAAACGTGGTTGGAACGATTGAGGGCACCGAACGCCCCGACGAGTGGGTCCTCCTGGGCTCCCACTTCGACGCCTGGACCTTCGGCGCCACCGACCCGAACAGCGGCACGGCCATGCTCCTCACCCTGGCCGAGGCGCTGGGCTCACTCGCGGAGAGCGGCTGTCGCCCCGCCCGCTCCATTAAGATTGCGCACTGGGACGCCGAGGAGTACGGCATTCTCGGCTCCACGGAATGGGTTGAGCAGCTGGAGGACTCCCTCCAGACCGGCGCCGTCGCCTACCTGAACGCCGACGGGGCCGTCTCCGGAGATCGCTTCGGAGCGGCCGCCGCCCCCTCGCTGAAGGGCCCGCTCCTGGACGCCGCAAAGGCCGTGGAGTACCCCGGAGACGACGCCGACACAACCACCGTCTACGACCACCTGGCCGCCCGGACCGACGCCGGCGAGCGCCTTGGCAACCTGGGCGGGGGCTCCGATCATGTCGGCTTCTATACGTACGCCGGCGTGCCCTCCCTCAGCGGGGGCTTCTCGGGGACTACGCCGGTCTATCACTCCGCATACGACAATTTCGCCTGGTACGAGCGTTTTGCCGACACGAGCTTCGTCTACGGCCCCGCCCTGGCGCGGCTGGACGGCACGCTCGCCCTTCGCCTCGCCAACGCCGACGTGCTTCCCTACGACGTCCCCCGCTATGCCGCGGACCTGACCCGCCACGTGGAGACGATCACTGAGACCGCC
Source organism: Salinibacter sp. (assembly GCA_046498495.1). Classification (GTDB taxonomy): domain Bacteria; phylum Bacteroidota; class Rhodothermia; order Rhodothermales; family Salinibacteraceae; genus Salinibacter. The sequence goes on from JAWOAQ010000117.1 coordinate 5,530, forward strand.
GAATCGCACGGGCGCTCCCCATCGTTCGACCGGCTCACCGCCGCGATCGACACGCTGGGCCGGGCGGCCGATGCGTTCGTCGAGGCCCGCGACGCTCGGCTGAACGACGACGGTCCCCCGCCCAACGCAGGCGCCATCAACGACACGCTGCTGTCGCTCGAACAGGCCTTTCAGCACGCCGACGGCATGCCCTTTGGCGATCAGTACCGGTCGCTCTACGCCTCCCCGAACCCCTTCAACGGCTACGCCTCCTGGATGCTGCCGGGCCTCCGCCATCCCATTGAGACCGACGCCGAGGAGGCGACGCTTGACCGATGGACGGCCGTGTACCGCCGGGCCGTCGAGCGCCTCACCACGCGCGTTCGCGACGCGACCGACCAGATGAGGCGGCCGTAGGGCCGAGGGGCCGTCACTCAAGAGGGGCATCGTTCGCATCCGCTGCGTCGCGAAGCCGCTCCCGAAACTGCTGCAGCCCGTCGTCGGTGCCGGCCGCAATCACGTCGTCCTCCGGACCGAACCGTTCGTCCGGGGCCGCATCGGTGAGAAACTCATCGTCCCGCACCACGGCCAGGAGCGTGTAGTTCGTCTGCGTGTCGGATGTGAGGGAGGTGAGGGGGCGCCCCGCCAGGTCCCCAACCGACCAGCGCACGACGTTTACGGCCTGATCGCGCGCCGGGGGCTGCTCGTCCTCAAGCACCGTGGCCGCCAGCATGCGGCCGCACACCGACGGGAGCGCCTGCACGAAGTCGGCCCCGGCCCGGTAGAGATTCTGGACGGCGTCCGCGTCCTGGGCCCGCACCAGGATCTGCAGCTCCGGGTTGAGGTCGCGCGCGATGAGCGTAGCGAACGTCGCCACCGTGTCGTCGTCGACCGCGATGAGTAGGGCCGAGGCCGTCTCGATGCCTGCGGCCTGGAGGGCCTCCGGGTCCCGCACATCCCCAACCACATCGACGCCGTCTCCCTCGCACCAGTCGAGCACCGTGAGCTCAGCCTCGGCCTGCCGGAGGGTCTCGGCCGCAGCGTAGCCCGAGTCGCCGTAGCCGGCCAGGAGAATGGTCTGGGGCGTGAATGCCCGCACGTAGGGCGCCATCTCGCTACGGAGCGCCTCCAGCTGGGCGGGCGAGCCCGCCAGGAACAGCCGGGTGGACGCGTCGAGCACGTGATCCTCGGGGGCGGGGGTCTCGAAGGTGTCCTCGATCCAGGCCCCGATCACGTGCACCCCGAAGCGGTCGGCCAGGGCGAGGTCGGACACCGTGCGGCCATGCAACGGGCCGTGAGGGGTGACGACAACTTCGGCCAGCTCAATGTCGCCCGACGCCGTCACGTCGTCCTCCACGTTGGCCGCCGCGGCCATCGGCACTTTGGCAGCGAGACTCCGGCCCAGCAACTGGCGCGGCGAGAGCGCCACATCCGCCCCGGCGGCCCGGTGGTAGCGGGCCAACGACGCGTCCTCCGTAAGCGTAATGATCCGCACCTCCGAATCCACCTCGCGGGCCGCCAGCACGATGCTCGCGTTTGTATCGTCGGCCACATCGGCCACCAGGGCCCGCGCGGTCGTGAGGTGAGCGCGCTCCAGGACGGCAGCCGTGGTGGCATCGCCCTCGATCACGGAATACTCCTTTTCAAACAGGTGCCCCGCCCGGTCCGTGTCGGACTCGATCAGGAGGTAGTCGTGCCCGCGGGCCTCCAGGGCCTCCACGAAGACCTTGATCCGTGGTGTGTATCCGCACACGATAATATGGTCGGACGTGGCCGGGACGGTTTTCGGCGCGGTGGGGCGCAGCGCTTCTCGGAGCCACGGCACCACAAACACGTCCACCGCACTCAGAATGAACCCAATGCCCGCCAGCTGCGTGACGATCATCAGGAGGTTCATCTGCGGGCTTTGCCAGGGGGCATCCTCCCCGTAGCCGGTGGTGGTAAAGGTCTGAATGACGACCTCCAGCGCCCGATACCACGACCGCGGGCGTCCCTCCCAGACGCTCATCCCCAGGGCATAGGCCCCCGTAAAGAGCGCCGTGGCCCCCACGAGGACCGAGAAATAATACACGCTGCGACGAGAGAAGGAGGTCATGGGATCATAGACAGCAAGCCAGGGCCGTGCCTTCGCAGGATCGGTCTTGACACGCAGCATCGCAACCGGAGCGCGCCCCGGACGCAGAGCGCCGCGCCGGTCGGTTTCCTGACGGCGCCCAGTTCATCCGGGATCCTTGTCCTCTGCCCGTGCATGTCGTCCGCGTCGCCAGACGAAGCCGACCGGAGCCTTCAAAACGAACATCGAGGGTCACCCGTCGCGGGGCGCCCGTCCAGCGATTCGGGGAAGCCATTCGTTCTTCAGGGCCCAGAAGCCCAGCACGTTATTGAGAGCATGGGCCAGGATGGGGGCCCAGAGCGAGTGCGTGACCACGAGCAGCCCCCCAAGCAGTCCTCCCATGGCGGCCGCGTACAGGCCGTAGGGCAGCGCCTCGCGGCTCCACACGTGGGCCGCCCCAAACAGGAGACTGGCCCCCACGAGTCCCACCTCGGCCTGCAGCCAGCCCC
>JAWOAQ010000181.1:0-2629 GCA_046498495.1 Salinibacter sp.
ATTTAGGCATAGCACAAGCACAGGGATAAACTATACGTATGACAAAAATTTTGGTGAAGGCCGGGTTATGGATGATGAAAATAATACTGCTTCTGGTTTAGCCGGCCATGAGTCTTCCTGACCGTACGCAGTTCACGATTCAAAGCGGAGCTCCAGTTGCGGTCCGTCCTCGTCCATCTCCGTCAGAGAGGAGACGCTGATGCCAAGCAGGCGCACCGGTTCCTTCGGGGGATGGGGACGCCGTAGAAGACGCGTAACCAGCTGCATCAGCTCGTCTTCTGCACCCACGGGCCGCCTCAGGGTCGTCTGACGGGTGAAGACATGGTGGTCATGCCGTTTCAGCTTCAGGGTGACCGTTCGCCCCTGCTGGTGAGCCTTCTGGAGTCGCTGAGACACCCGTTCTGCTATCGGGCGGAGACGATCAATCATCGCCGTCGGGTCGGTCAGATCCTCGGAGAACGTCCGCTCAGCCCCTACAGACTTCCGTTCCCGATTCGGACGCACCGGACGGTTATCTGCCCCCATCGCGAGCTCCTTAAAATGGCGCCCCCGTTTTCCGAAGTGATGGGCCAGGGCTCGTTCGTCGGTCGCCTGCAGATCTGCGCCTGTTTTGATTCCGAGCGCCTGCATTCTCTCGGTCGTGACAGGACCAATGCCGTGGAATTCTTCGATTGGGAGAGATGCGATGAAATCCATCTGTCGGTCGGGCGCTATAACCGTGAGCCCATCCGGCTTGTCGCGGTCCGACGCCACCTTTGCTACAAACTTGCTGGGGCCAACCCCCGCCGAGGCGGTCAGTCCTGTTGTCCTCATAATCTCTTCCCGAATGCGCTTTGCGATGAGTGTGCCGGAGGGAGGCCCCATCTTCGGCCGGGTGACGTCGAGATAGGCCTCATCGAGCGACAGCGGCTCCACCAAATCCGTATATTGCCGCAGGATTCCTTGGATGCGCTTGGACTCTTGCTTGTACACCGCCATCCGGGGTGGGACAAAGATGAGGTCGGGGCACCTCCGGGCTGCCTCCACGGCGGGCTGGGCGGAATGCACTCCGTGGGGCCGCGCCTCGTAGCTGGCCGTCTGCACGACGCCCCGCGGCGGCGTGCCGCCAACGGCAATGGGCTCTCCCGCGTACTTCTCTGGGAAATCGCGTTGTTCGATGGCGGCATAAAACGCGTCCATGTCCACGTGGACGATCCGGCGAGGCTCCGCCCCAGCCGGGCCGGACCCCGCCTGGTTCGAAGGACGGTTCATTTTTGCGTCGGTGCCGCCCATCGGATGGACCCTGTGTGCAACCGCGCTCGAGGAGTGGTCCCTATATTGGCGAACGGTGTTGACGTTACAAAGGAAAAGCTCCCGCCCCGCGCCCACCGCGAGTCCCCGAATAAAAGCGAAGGGAAATTACTGGCAATCCCGATGGCCCGACGGAGGCCTGTCTTGGGCCGGCGATACTCGACCGCCACCATCAACCGACCCGGGTGGATCGCGCGGGGGTCCGTTTAAACAAAAAAGCCCCACAGCGAATACTGAGGGGCCATTCTGCGTGTGCCAAACCAGCGGTGGGGGAGGGATTTGAACCCCCGGGACCCATTGCGGGCCCTCCGGTTTTCGAGACCGGTGCAATCAGCCAGGCTCTGCCACCCCACCGTGGATTCCAGCTATCCGATACTTCCCTGTGCGGGGGGACGTTCCGGGCGGCGGCTGGCCCCTGACGCTAAATCGCTGTGAACCAGTCGATGTGCACAGTGTCGACGTGCACAGTTGGCCCCCCCTCCCCCGGTGCACCTCCCTCCTCTGTCCTCAGCGACCGCCCACGGCTCCGACGTTACGCCTCCCCAAGGCCCTCGCGCACCAGCGACGGGACGTCCCCGAGCGTGTCATCAAGTTTTTCTGTATCCCGCCCCCCTGCGGCCGCCAGCTGAGGGCGTCCACCGCCCCCACCCCCAAGCCGGTCCCCAAGAATGCTCACAAGCGGGCCAGCCTGCAAATCCCCAGCTTCAACAAGGTCGTCGGACACAGCGGCCACCACCTGAACCTTCTCTCCATCTTCTCCTGTGCCTCCAAGGACGCCGACGGCCCGGTGCCCCATCCGATCCCGAAGTTGCTGCCCCAGGGCCTGCAGGTCTTCCATGTCCACCCCATCCACGCGCCCCGTGACGACAGTTATCCCCTCTACCTCCACGGCATTCTCGTCGAGAATCGTCTTCAGCTGGCGTGCAAGATGCCGGTGCCGGAGCTGTTCGACCTGCTCGTCGAGCGCATCGCGCTCCTCCTGAAGACGAGAAATGGCGGACGGCACGGAATCGGGGCGCGACCGAAACAGACGGCGCGCCTCCTCCAGCTCGTCGAGTTGCGACGCCACATGCTTGCGCGCCGCCTCCCCAGCAACGGCCTCTACGCGCCGCACCCCCGACGCCACCGATCCCTCGGACAGGAAGCGAAAGAAGCCGATCTCGCCGGTGGCGTCGGGACGCAGACCGTCCACTCGCCGCCGCCTTCGCCGGTGATGATATAGCCGTAGTTGGCCTTGACGCCCTTGACGCCCTCCGGGTTGACCCGGGATTCCATGGTCCCGAAGATATCGGCCACGGATACGTCGGCCTCCCCCTTGGGCGGCTGGTACTTCTTGAAG
>JAWOAQ010000005.1:0-25422 GCA_046498495.1 Salinibacter sp.
ACCCACATCTGCTCCGGGTCGAGCACCGTAAGGGCCTTTCGGATGAGCCCCTCCATCTCCTCCACCGTCGGCACACGGGGGGAGTGAATGTCGTAGACGCCGGGGCCGATCTCGTTCGGGTAGTCGAACTCGTCGAATGAGTCGAGCAGCTCCATCTTCGAGCGCGACGCCTCCACGGAGATCACGTCGGCGTCCATGTCGGCAATCGCCTCGATAATGTCGTTGAACTCCGAGTAGCACATGTGGGTGTGGATCTGCGTCTCGTCGTTCACCCCACAGGAAGCCAGCCGGAAGCATTCGACGGCCCAGTCGAGGTAGTCGCCCCACTGGTGTTCGCGGAGGGGCAGTCCCTCACGGAAGGCGGGCTCGTCGATCTGGATGGCCTGGATGCCCGCCGTTTCGAGGTCGACGACCTCGTCGCGGATGGCGAGGGCGATCTGGCGGCACGTCTCGGCGCGCGGCTGATCGTCGCGCACGAACGACCACTGCAGCATCGTGACGGGCCCGGTGAGCATGCCCTTCACCGGCTGGTCCGTCTGCTCGTTGGCGTAGGCAAGCCAGCGCGTGGTCATCGGCTCGGGCCGGCTCACGTCGCCGGCGATGATAGGCGGACGCACGCAGCGGGTGCCGTAGCTTTGCACCCAGCCGTTCTCGGTAAAGAGGAAGCCGTCGAGCTGACGCCCGAAGTACTCCACCATGTCGCCGCGTTCGGCTTCGCCGTGCACGAGCACGTCGAGCCCAATCTCTTCCTGCGCCGCGATGGTGTCGGCAATTTGCTCCTCAATGAAGTCCTCGTATTCGTCTTGCGTGATCTCCTCCTTCTTGTACTTCGCACGCATCCGGCGCACGTCGTCGGTCTGCGGGAAGGAGCCGATCGTGGTGGTGGGGAGCGTCGGCAGATTCAGAGCGTCGCGCTGGAGGGCGCGGCGGCTCGCATGCGGGGAGGTGCGCTCGGTCATGGCGGCGTCAATGCCGGCCACGCGGTCCTGCACGGCCGCATCGTTAATCCAGTCCGACTGCGCGCGGGCCTCGCGAGCCCGGCGGCTCTTCTCGAAGAGCGCCTCGGTCGCGTCCTCGTTCTCCTCCACCCGCTCGGCCAGCGCCACAATCTCTTCGATCTTCTGCGCGGCGAAGGCGAACCAGGGCTTCATCTCGTCGCTGAGGCCCGGCTCGGTGTCGAGATCCACCGGCACGTGCAAGAGCGAGCAGGACGGGCCCACCAGCACGCGGTCGGAGCCGAGGGCGTCGACCGCCGTTTCCACCGTCTCCAGCCGATCGTCGAGGTCGGCCCGCCACACGTTGCGGCCGTCGATGAGGCCGAGGGAGAGCGATAGGTCGCCGGGGACGCCGTGGTTGAGGGCGTCGTGCAGCTGGCCCGGGGCGCGGACGAGGTCGAGGTGGAGGGAGGCCACCGGCAGGTCGAGCGCCGTGGGCAGGTTGTCTTCCAGACCGCCAAAGTAGGTGGCGACGTGCAGGTCAATCTCGGCCGCGTCGGCCAGGGCCTCGTACGCCCTGGTAAAGGCCGCGCGCTCCTCATCACTCAGGTCGAGCACGAGGTTCGGCTCATCGAGCTGCACGGCCTCCGCGCCCGCGTCGGCGAGCTCCTGCAGCACCTCCGCGTACACCGGCAGCAGGTCGTCGAGCAGGTCGAGTGCGTCGAGGTCGTCCTCCTGCGTTTTGCCCAGCAGCAGGAACGAGACCGGACCGATGAGCACCGGACGCGTGTCGACGCCGTGGGCTTTCGCCTCCTCGTACTCGTCGACCGCTTTCATCGACGAGAGCGAAAAGGTCGTATCGCGCGAAAATTCGGGGACGATGTAGTGGTAGTTCGTGTCGAACCACTTCGTCATCTCCATCGCCTGCACGCCGGAGCCCTCGCCGTCCAGGTCTTTTTCCTGCAGGCCGCGGGCCATGGCGAAGTAGGTGTCAAGGTCCACCGTGTCGCCGTCCCACGGAAAGCGCTCGGGCACCGCGCCCACCATTGCGCAGGCATCGAGCACCTGGTCGTAGAACGAGAAGTCGTTGGACGGAACGACGTCGAGCCCGAGGTCCTGCTGGGTGGCCCAGTGGGAATTGCGGAGAGCGTGGGCGGAGTCGAGCAGTTCGTCTTTCGTCAGGTTCCCCTTCCAGTACCCTTCGACGGCTCGCTTCAGCTCGCGATGCGCGCCGATGCGTGGAAAGCCAAGATTGGTTGCCTTCGCCATAAACGTACGGAGGATGTCATTTCAAGAGATTGGTTGACAATCGAAATGAGAAAGTGGGCGGACGGGGTCCCAATTGCCATCGTATGTCCCTCATTTTCCCAAAGCTCCATATTCACTGTGAGGTGCAAAGAAAAGAACGACAAGGGAACCGTGTGGGGCGCATCTCACACCGGCGTGACGCCCCGGAGGCCTACAAATCCTCCTTCTCCCGTTCCCTCCCGCACCGGGTCCGGTTCCGTCATCGACTCCGGATCGGAGAAGAGCGTCTGCCGAGACTGAATCTCCTCGAACCCTGCGTTTTTGATGAGCGCCCGGACCTCTCGTGCTGTATAAAACCGGGCGGGCGCGTAAAAGTCGTTCGTGTCGCGCCGCGCCTCATACCGCCGGCCGAGCGGCCCATCACGGTCAACGAACCCGACGACGAACGCTCCACCGGGCCGGAGCACGCGGGTGACTTCGGAAAACGCCCGCGCCGGGTCGTCGAGGTAGCAGAGCGTGGTCGTCATGAGAACGAAATCGAACCGATCGTCGGGAGCGGGGAGGTCCTCGGCCACCCCCTCCGTCACCGCGATTCCCCGAGCCCGGGCCCGCGCCCGCATCGCGGGCGAGGGGTCCACGCCATATTCGATCCCCAGCGGCGCGGCAAAGCGCCCGGTGCCCACGCCCACCTCCAGCCCCTCTCCCTCCGCCGGGAGGAGGGCACGAAGGGCCGCCAGTTCTGATCGATAGGCCGCCTCGTGGCGGTCGAACCAGGCGTCGTAGCGGTCGGGATGCGCCTCAAACGGAGCGGTCTTCGGCATTGCCGGACGGAGATTAGTGGTCGGAGACGGAATCCTCACAGGCTGCGATGGCGGCGGTGGCCAGAGCCAGGGCATCGCGGACCCCGTCCGCCTCGCCCTTTTCGAAGTCCCCTTCCTCCACGGCCATCTGGTTGGTGACGTGGGCAAAGCACACCACCGGACGGTCGCGGGCCGCGGCGAAGGCGTACAGGGCGGCCGCCTCCATCTCCACGGCAAGGATGCCCTCGTCTCGGGCCGCGGCGATGGCCGTCTCGGTCTCGCGGTACGGCGCGTCGGTCGTCCAGGACCGCCCCGCGTGCACCGGGACCGGGACCGATGAAAACGCCTCCTCGACCCGTCGCCGAAGGGCTGGGTCCAGTGACGCGTAGGCTGAGGGCGGGCGGTAGTGGTGGCTCGTGCCTTCATCGCGAAGGGCCTCCTCGATCAGCACGAAGTAGGGCGGTTCGCCCTCCGGCACGATTTGCCCGGCCGAGGTGATGCTGATCACCAGCTCGCACCCGGCCGCAAACAACTGCTCGGCCACCAGCACGGCGAAGGCGCTCCCCACGGCCCGTCCGAGCACGCCGACGGGTCGCCCATCGACCTCGGCCTCATAGAGCGTCGTATGATAGCCGGGCCAGTGCGGGTGCGGTGTGGCCCGGCCGGTTTCGCGCAGATGATCGACGATGTCGCCGTCCGGGTCGAGTAGGCACACGCCCGGCACGGCGCCGCGCGCAACCTCGTTCTGCCGACGGGCCTCCCGGAGGAGGTTTTCGGGCTGGAAGACGGAGGGGGCGTCGTAGGCCTTGCGTTGCAGGAGAGGGGACAGCCATTCGGATGACGACATGACGGGAACCGTGCGGGACGCAAATAAAAAGGAGCGGGCATTGGGGACACAGACTCGTAGCCGACGCCTATTCCACCTCCGATCCAGGCTGCCGTGTTTTCGCCACGGACGCATGCGTTCCGAACCGCGGGTGCGTTTCTTCCATGCGCCACAGCACGTAGGCGCCGGACACAACCATCGCCCCGGCCACGCCATAGAACGCCGCGTCGATCGATACGAGGTCGACGGTGAGGCCAATGAGCACCGCCCCCACGGCGTACCCCAGGTCGCGCCACATGCGGTAGACGCCGAGCCCGGTTGACCGCCACAACGGGTGGGCCGCGTCGCTGGCCACCGAAATCAGGTTGGGGTAGTGCAGCGCCATCCCCACGCCCGACAGCCCCGAGAAGAGAATCCAGAGGGCGTAGCCGTCGACCAGAATCATGCCCAGCACGCCCGCCCCGGCGAGGAAAAACCCGGCCACGATCGGCGGCTTGCGCCCCACCTGGTCGCCCAGGCGCCCCGTGTACACCTGCAGGAAGTACGCCCCGCTGTGCACGCCGACGACGACCCCGATCTCGGCGGGCCCCAGGCCCTGCGCCGCCAGAAACAGCGGAAACCCGATCCACACGAGCGTGTCGACGAAGTTCTCGACGTGTCCGGCCTGGGCGGCAGCAAAGAGCGTGCGATCGTCCCAGGTGGCGCGCCGCACGATGTCCCAGAACGGAAGATCGGTTTCGCCCCCGCTGCTGCCGGCCGCCTCTGCCTGTGCGTACGGGAGCGTTTCCTCGATCCAGAATATTGCCAGGAGCAGCGCCACGGCAATCACAACAAGCAGAAAATAGAACGGCTCCGGGCGAAGACTGTACTGGGCGGCGATTACCCCCGTAAGCCACGCCCCAATGGCCACGCCGGTGTAGCCGAAGGCCTCGTCGATGCCCGCCGCCAGGCCCCGCTGGTCCGGTCCGGCAAGCTCAATTTTCGAGATCATGCTCATGCTCCACGCCACGCCCTGGTTGACCCCGAGCAGAACGTTCCCAACGGCCACCCAGCCCCAGCTCGGCGCGTAGATCAGGAGAAACGGGATCGGCAGGGCCGAGACCCACCCGAGAATGAGCACAGGCTTTCGTCCGTAGGCGTCGGCCCACTTGCCCGAGTAGAGATTGAGGATCGCTTTTACGATCCCGAAGCTCACCACAAAGGAGCCGATGACCAAAAACGACGTGACGCCGAAGATTTCCTCGCCCATCAGGGGCACGACGTTGCGCTCGGCCCCCATCGTAAGGCCAACCGCGAAGACGGTAAGAACCTGAAGTCCAAACTGGGTTTTGTTCGCCGAAATACCTTGAACGGGGGAGCTCATGTCAGTGCGAGAGGGCTTGCCAAGGAACGAGGGTCAACAATGAGGGCCAAACCCAAGTCATCTGCTTCGGCATGGCCGATCCGGACACGGCGGGGAGCGACGACAGTCATTGCTCAACCGGCCGGCCGTCGGCGCGCCAGTCTGAAAGTCCTGCCCGGAGCCGGTGGGCCTCGTGGCCGTCCGCCCGGAGACGACGAACCGCCTCGTCGGAGTAGACGCAGTACGGGCCGCGGCAGTACGCAACAATCGCCCGGTCTTTCGGAAGCTCCTTCAGATGCTCCTCGATCTGGCCGATGGGAAGCGAGCGCGCCCCGGGAATGTGGCCGGCCTGGTATTCCTCTTTCGGCCGTACGTCGAGGACAAGAACGTCGTCCTCTTCGATACGCCGCTCTAGTTCTTCGGCCGTTATGCCGTCGAGGTGGGTCCGGTCGCTCAGGTAGCGGCGTACGGTCTCCTCCACCTCCGCCAGCCGGCTCTCAGCCAGGGTGCGCACGGCCTTCCAGGCGCGGTACACCTCCGGATCGGCCAGCGTGTAGTAGGCCCGCGTGCCGTCCTTTCGCCGGCGCACCAGGCGCTCGCGCTTCAGCACCTGAAGATGGCGCGAGGTGTTGGCTACCGACATCTCCGTCTCTCGCGCCAGCTCCTCGACGCTCCGCTCCCGCTGCGCCATCAGGTCAAGCAACTCGAGCCGCGAGGCGCTCGAAAACGCCTTCCCGATGCGGGCAAACTGCTCGTAGATCTCATCCTTGAAAGCGCGCTTCTGACTCTTTTCCATTACTCAATTGATTGATTGAATAAAGAACAACCCTTTTATTTCAGATGCACACAGGGGTTCCCGAGCGGCCCGCCGTGGGAGGAACGCACGCCGGCCCGACCGCGTCCCTCGCACGGTCCGTCGTCACGCTGTGGCCCGGCGCCCTCCAAATCGAACGGGCAGCCGAGAGAGTCGTTGACCGCGTGCGCATGCAGTCTTGTCCACGACCGTCCTGACCCGATGGCCATTGATGTTGAACAGGTCCGCGCCGATACGCCGGGGACCGCCAACGTACTGCACTTCAACAACGCCGGGGCCGCACTGCCGCCCCAGCCGGTCCTCAACGCCCAGATTCACCACCTGCGTCGGGAGGCCGAGATCGGCGGGTACGAGGCCGCGGCGGAGGCCGAAGCGGCCCTTCACGACACCTACAGCTCCATTGCCCGGATGCTTGGCTGTGCGCCCGACGAGGTGGCGCTCGTTGAAAATGCGACGCGGGCCTGGGACATGGCGTTTTACGGGCTGTCGTTTGACGAGGGCGACCGCATTCTCACCTCGCGCGCCGCCTACGCGAGCAACCACATCGCCTGCCTGCAGGTGGCCGAGCGAACAGGGGCGGCGGTGGAGGTGGTGCCCAGCACGCCAGCCGGTGCGATCGATGTCGACGCGCTCCGCACCCGCATGGATGACCGCGTGGCGCTCATCGCACTGACCCACATGCCCACGAACGGCGGGCTCGTAAACCCCGCGGCGCAGGTGGGCTCCGTGGCCCAGGAGGCGGGCGTGCCCTTCCTGCTCGACGCGTGTCAGTCGGCCGGGCAAATGCCGCTGCCCGTCGACGAAATCGGGTGCACCATGCTCTCGGCTACGGGGCGCAAGTACCTGCGCGGGCCGCGTGGCACCGGGTTCCTCTACGTACGGCGCGACTGGATTGAGCGCATCGAACCGCCGCTGCTCGACCTCCACGCCGCCACCTGGACTGGGCCGGACACGTACGAGGTTCACAGCGACGCCCGCCGCTTCGAGACGTGGGAGAGCCACGTGGCCGGGCAGGTGGCGCTCGGCACGGCCGTCGAGTACGCCCAGGCGCGCGGCCTGTCCGCCATTCGCGATCGCGTCCGCTCCCTCGCCGCCTCCCTCCGGACCGCCCTGGCCGCGGTGCCCGGCGTCACGGTCCAAGATCAGGGACACGTCCGATCCGGCATCACCACGTTCACGGCCGAGCAAATGAACGCCGAAGCGATCCAGTCGGCCCTCCGGGAGCGGAACGTTAACGTATCGGTGTCGCCGCCCGCCTCCACCCGCCTCGATGCGGACGCTCGCGCCCTCCCCGCCCTCGTTCGCGCCTCCGTACACTATTACAACACCGAGGCTGAGATCAGCCGCTTCACGAACGTCCTCCATGACGTCCTCGCCAGTGCTGACTCCGCAACGGAGCGGGCCGCACGATCCTGAGCACGGCGCGGCGGCACAACGGATCTACTCAATGGGCTCCACCGTGCCGGCGCCCTCTATGCTGCGCTCCACATCCGCCCCCCCACGGTATCGAACGTTGCCCGTGCCCATGACCTGAGCCGTGAGGCGGTCGGTGACATAAAGGTGCGCTCCCCCGGCGCCTGCGATGGTGACGTCGGCGGTGGTCGTCTTCAGTTCCGTAGCTTCTAGATCCCCGGCCCCAGCGACCTCCGCGGACAGGCGCTCGGCCCGCCCCCGCAAACGCGTCGTCCCCGCACCGGCCACCTGCAGGTCAACCTCGTCGGTGTCGAGATCCAGGTCGAAGCCCCCCGCTCCGGCCATTCGGAGGGTCAGGGACGAGGCTTGGAGGGGCGTCTCGCCGACAATGTCCCCCGCCCCGGCCACGTTCAGCCGCTCGATCGTCGGGGCGGTCACGTACACGTCAACCGGGGTCTCAAGACGATTTGACTCCCCAAAAATCCACCAGAGCCAGGAGCCACTGCCCTCGGCCCGAATGTGGAGCGTCTCGCCGTCCACGCTCACCTCCAGCTGGTCGAGGACGTCCTGCGGCCCCTCAACCTCCACGGAGTGCGGCTCGCCCTGCCGCAGGTGCACCGTCCCCGGTACACTGAATCCGATCTCGGTAAACGACGCCACCTCCTCCGTCTGCCGGATCGGATCGTCTTGCGCGATCGCGCCCCTCCAGGGGCCAACCAGCAAGACCATCAGGAGAAGACAGCCAGCCCCTCCAAACACCGTACGCATCGTCATGGCGAAGAACGGGATTGTCAGCAAGCAACAGCGTCAATTCATCCTGCGGATTGCAGGACGGATCCCACTCCGCCAGTGTTACACACGATGGGCTGCTGGAAGGATTTCGCTCACACTCCGTGTAGGAACATCCTCGGAGCGGCCTCCCTCACTTCTCCCTGAGGACCATGCGCTCCCCCCTCAGCATCGCCGGTTCTCTCCTGCTTCTCTTGAGTCTCGCTGCGTGCGGGACCTCAAGCGGCACGACGGACGATGCCGTATCCAACAATCGCATCGTCGTGGAAGACCTCTCCGCGTCCGTCTCGGGCCTGAGTGCCTACGAGGTCGTGAGCCAGTATCGTCCGCACTGGCTCCAGACGCGGGGCCCGACGAGCATCAACAATCCCGTCGACGTCAAGGTGTATGTGGACGGGTCGGGGTCGCCGTACGGAACGGTCGAGTCCCTTCACGACCTTCGGGCCTCCAATCTGGCCTCGATTCAGCACTTTGACAGCTCGGAGGCGCAGTTTCGGTTTGGGCTGGGCAACGTTGCCGGTGCTCTTCTCGTGACGACCAAAGACGGGCGGTAGGGCCCAGCCGGTTCGTTACTCAGCGTCCGAGGCGTCCAAGCGTGGGAACGAGCGCGCCGCCAAGACCGGCCCGTTCGCCTCTCGCATGACCGCCTCCGTGACGCTTCCGAGCATCGTCCGCCGCACGCCCGACAGGCCGCGCGTCCCCATCACGGTGAGGGTGTCGACCTGAGCGGCAGCCCGTACAACCGTCTCCTCCGGCTCGCCCCGATGCACCACGTACGACACCGACAGGTCGTCGCCCAGGACGGTTTCCCCCCAATCGTGAAGCTCCCGCTCGGCGCGCTCCTTGACCTCTTGGCTCTTCACCTTGGGGGACTGCGTTTCGTAGATGGGAGGCAGCGTAGGCACCTCAACGGCGTGCATGAGTCGGAGGGGCGCCCCGTATATGGGAGCGAGCCGGGCGGCATACCGGAGGGCGCTCCGCGACAAGTCGGAAAAGTCGATGGGGACGGCGATGCGCTCGATGGGAGCCGTGGTGGTTGCGCTCGGCCCCTCGTCCCGTACACGCGCCGTAAAAACCGGACACGGCGCCGTCCGGAGGATTTCCTCAGCCACACTGCCGTAAATGGCGCGCTGCACCCCGCGGCGGCCATGCGTGCCCATTACCACGAGGTCGGCGTCCTCGCTCTCAGCGATTCGCAGAAGGGCCGGGGCCACAGCGTCGCTCCGGTCGGCGTGGAAGACAATCCGGTCGTCGTCCGGCTCCAGATCGTGGGATGCAAGCGCCTCCCGGGAGCGCTCCTCAAATCGCTCCTCAAGCTTGTAGCTTGGCAGGGGCGAGCGCCGACCCTCATCCAACACGCTCTCCGGCGTCTCCTGGATGTAGGCCAGGTGGAGTGTGGCGCCGGTGCGCTTGTGCAGGTCGACGGCGTAGGCGAGTGCCCGCTCGGAGGACGGCGAAAAGTCGTGGGCAAGGAGGAGGGTCTGCAGCATGGAAGCGAAACGGCTGAGTATAGAGAACAGGGACGCACGAGGAGGATGCGTCCAACTTCGCGTCCGTCCACGTGGGTTCCTCAACTCCGCGGGATGTGCCCCGTCCCACCAGCCGATGGATCTAATTTTCGTTGAGGGCCGCCTTTCGCCCCGCCCGAATCAGCTCCTTTACCGTCATCCCCGATCGTGTCTCGCGCTGCAGCACCGATCGATACGCTTCCCCGGCCACCGTCGTCGGGTCGCCAAAAACCTCGTGCGCCAGTTCGTAGAAGGTCTCCTGATCCTCAGCCGCGATTTCGACATGGACGCCATCCTCAGTGGTGATGGCAATCACTTCCTGATCCGCGTAGGTTTCGTAGACGATGTCGGCACGTTCCATAGGCGCAGAAGCTGATGCAGAGGCGATGCGTGCAGGGGGGACGCCGGCCCAGCAAGACCCGAGCGAGCCCGGATGGAGGGGACGAAAGCGATCGCTTCCGCGGGCCGCGACGCCCACGCCCTTCCTCCCCACAACGTTCCGGAGCGGCCTCCCGACTCGGGGCCCTCGGGGCCTGTTCTGGGGGTGGGCACTGCCATGCCCTCCCATGGATCTCAAGGCCGACTCCAGAATACAGCATAGTCCTTCATCGTCTTTCCCTTCGAACGCGCCCCCCATGCCTGACTTTTTCGACGAGCAACGTCCACACAACGGCCTCTCCTACGACACATACCGGGCCGACTGGCAGGAGCAAAAGAATGCGTCGCTGGACGACCCGAGCTCCGAGGAACGCAAGATGCACCACTATCTGAACTACAACTGGGAGCGGCAGGCCCACGTCCACGAGGCCTATACCCCGTCCGACGCCCTGCAGGCCGCGGCCGCATCCATCGAGGAGCCACAGCTCTGGATGGTGCTCACCGAGCCCTGGTGCGGCGACTCGGCGTTCCTGCTCCCTGTGATTGCGGAGGCCGCGGCCCTCAGCGATGATGTGACCCTTCGCATCCTGCTCCGGGACGACAATCTGGACATTATGGATCAGTACCTCACCGGGGGCAGTCGCAGCATTCCCAAACTCGTGGCCTTTGACGCGGACGGAGCGGAGCAGTTTACCTGGGGCCCGCGGCCCGAGACGGCCCGGGATCGGTTCGAGGCCCTTCAGGCCAAACACGACGAGAAGATGGCGGCGATCGAGGGCCTGATCGACCACTACAAGGACGGCGGCTGGCGGGAGGCCGACGCAGAGCTCGCCGATGCGATTCGGGCCCTGCAGCCCACCGATGCGGCGTAGCTCATCGGGGCGACCCGGCGGACGTCTGCTCTCGTGCCCGTGCGGGGATGCGATCCGGTTCCGCGGCCTCAGGGGCTCGGTCCGCCCGGTCCCGCCGATCATCTCGCCGCTCTCGCGGGACCACCACGAGGAGCCACGCGAGGCCGGCGACGATTTGCAGCCCCGCGAAGAGCTGGATGGCGCCGGCCAGCTCCACCCACCCCAGCTCCAGTGCTGTGCTGGCCCCCAGGATGGAAAGCGACTCGGCGCTCATCACCAGCAGCCACTCTGTCGAGAAGACGCGGCCCCGGTAGCGGTCGACGGTCCGTTTCTGCAGCATGACGGTACTGAGCACCCAGTTGCCGGCACTGGCGGCGTGCCCCACCACCACAAACACGCAGAGTGCCGCAATCCCCGCCGTGGTGGACGTCCACGGGAGCAGGCCCACCGCGGCGTAGCACCCGCCACAGAGAGCAATGGCGGCCCCGATGACCACAGGCCAGTCGCGTCGGTTCTGAAAGAAACGGCGCGTCAGGATGGGGCCAATGCCGGTGCCAAGCCCGCGAGCCATAAAAAGCACTCCGATGCCGGCCCCCAGGGCCCCCGGCGCGACGCGGTCCCCCAGCAGGGCCAGCATGTAGACCAGCCCGCCGCCAGCAATCGCCCAGGTCGCCTTCGCAAACGCGATGCGCCCGATGGGGGGGCGCTGGCGGATGTGCTGCCATCCATCCGCAATCTCCCGGACGGCGGACCGCCAGAGGGACGCCTCGGCGGATTCGGTGGATTGAGGAATGACCGTCGCAAAGATGAATCCCGCCGACACGAGGTACGTGGCGCTATCGATCCAGAAGACGGCGTGCGTCCCCACCGCGTCCACCGCGAGCCCGCCCAGTGCAGCACCGACCGCCAGCATGGTCGACCACGTGGCCGACATGAGCGCGTTGGCCGTGAGGAGCTCGGCGGGCGTCGTGATGTTGGGCAGCGCGGCGTCCTTGGCCGGCGTAAAGACGGCCCCCGCCACCACCTGTGCCGCCAGCAGCGCATAGAGCCACGGCACCTCCGCCGGCTGGTCAATAAACAGAAAGCCCAGCACGATCAGGGCCCGCGCCAGGTCCGTCCCGATCATAAGGCGGCGCCGGTTGTAGCGGTCGACCAGCACGCCCGCCAGCGGGGCCGACAGGGCCCAGGGGAGCATCTTCGTGAGAAAGACCGCTCCCAGCGCCAGCGGCGAGCCGGTGAGCTCCGTCACCAGCACGTACAGGGCAATGGTATTGAACCAGTCGCCCAGCAGCGAGATAACGGTCCCAATCCAGAGCCGGCGGAAATGAGTGTTGCCGGTGACTAGGCGCCAGTATCCGGCCTGCTCGTCAACGTCTGTATCGTGGGCGGGAGTGGACATAGCAAAGGCCCAACCCGTCGCCGCCCCGTGGGGATTCACGCAGACGAGGATGTTGCACACGGCGCCTTGCGCCCGCCATGGGGCGGCGGGCGGGACGCCCTACTGCTTCTTCTCGGGACGGAGCAGGGGAAAAAGGATGACGTCGCGGATCGACTCCTGGCCGGTGAGGAGCATGGTGAGGCGGTCGATGCCAATGCCCAGGCCCGCGGCGGGCGGCATGCCGTACTCCAGCGCCCGGAGATAATCCTCGTCAACCAGGTCGTCCGGATCCACGTCCGCGTCGACCTCCGCGGCCCGCTGGCGCGCCTGTGCCTCGAACCGTTCGCGCTGGTCCTCCGGGTCATTGAGTTCGCTGAAGGCGTTGGCAATTTCCCGGCCCGCGACCACAAGTTCGAACCGCTCCACGAGGCCCTCCTTCTCGCGGTGCTTCTTTGCAAGGGGACTCAGCTCCACCGGGTAGTCGGTCACGAACGTGGGCTGGATCAGCGTCGGCTCCACCGTTTCGCTAAAGACCTCATCGAGCAGGGCGCCGAGGTCCATGTCGGGGCTCACCTCGTCGAGGCCCAGTTCGTTCGCCGCCACGTCGTATACACGGTCGGCATCCGCCTGATAAAGATCGACTCCCGTTTCCTTCTCGATTGCCTCAAAGAAGGGCACGCGGGCCCAGGTGCCGCCCAGGTCGATCTCGTGTCCCTCAAACGCGATCGTCTGATCGTCGTGGAGGGCGTCGGTCACGGTGCGGAGGAGCGCCTCCGTGGTGTCCATCATCCACCGGTAGTCCTTGTAGGCCACGTAGCACTCCATCATGGTGAACTCCGGATTGTGAAACCGGCTCAGGCCCTCGTTGCGGAAGTCTTTGCCGATCTCGTAGACCCCCTCGTAGCCACCCACCAGGAGCCGCTTCAGGTACAACTCATCCGCGATGCGGAGGTAGAGCGGCATGTCCAGCGCGTTGTGGTGCGTCTTGAACGGGCGGGCCGAGGCGCCGCCGTACACCGGCTGGAGGACCGGCGTCTCCACCTCCAGGTACCCCCGCGCGTCGAGGAAGTCGCGCATCGTCGAGATGAGGGTCGCCCGCTGGCGAAAGACCTCTCGGGCATCGGGGTTGACGAAAAGATCGACGTAGCGCTGGCGATACCGGAATTCCTTGTCTGTGACCTCGTAGTGCCGCTCGACCACGTCCCCGTCTTCCGTCTCCTCTTTGACGGGCGGGGGCGGCCGCAGCGACTTGGCCAGGAGCTGAAACTCGTCGGCGGCCCGCACGGTCACCTCGCCCATGTTGGTGCGAAAGACGTAGCCGCTGATCCCGACAATGTCGCCAATGTCGAGCAGCTCCGTGAAGACCTCCTCGTAGAAGCCGTCGGGGAGGTCCTGAGCGCGGACGTACACTTGAATGGTGCCGCTCTCGTCCCGCACGTCGAAGAACGCGGAGCCGCCCATCACGCGCACGCCGGTGATGCGCCCCGCAATGGAGACCGCGTACGGGGGCTCGTCGTGAGCGTCCGGATCGTGGTTGTCGTCGTCGTACGTGTCGAGGATGTGGGCGGCGTGCGCGTCGACATCCCAGGCATATGGGTACGGGTCGATGCCGCGCTGTTCGAGCGCCTCGCGTTCCTCGCGGCGGCGCTGTTCCTGCTCGCTTCGGTCGTCGGGGGTGGACATGCAGTTGGGAAAGGCTTGGGTGAACGTCACGGACAAACGGCCCCTCGCAACCGGGCGGGCACGGGGCCAACAAAAAAGACGCCTCCCGATGGCGGGACGCGTCCAGGAAAGGGAGCGCCTCGGCCCCCGACGGCTACGAGATCCACTCGTCGGCTTCCACCAAGAGCGCGTCGTGGTGACCGCGGAGAAGCTGTGTGATGAGCTGGCTGAGCTGCCGCGCGGGGCTGCCGCTCGGCTGGGCCGTGGTGAGCGAGGACATGCGGCCGGTCCCCTCTTCCAGCACCTCAAGGGCGTCGGTGAGCGCAAACCACCAGGGCTGCCCATCGCTCGGCACAGACGACTCCCCGCCGGAGCAGAGGTGAACGACTTTGTCTCCCTGTCGGCTGAGGGCCTCGCGAAGCACCTGCACCGCCTCCTCCGCCGTCGTGACCATCGCGTCCATCTTTTCTTGCTGTCCGAGGGAGAGGGCCGCGTCGGCCGCCTCGCGCTCATAGCAGAGCGCCTGCTCGAGGATCTGTACAGCGGCAATGGCAACGGACTGAAACGCCGTTCCGTGCTCTTCGACCTCGTTTACAAGCCCACGGAGGGCCTCTACGTCGGGCCCCGGGATCGCTCCGTCGTCCGCGTTCTCGTCCCCTCCTTCAGCCAGCGGGGTCTTCGTCTCCAGCTGTTGCCGACGGGACGAGGCGGACGACTGGGCACGATTCGCATCGGTACTCATGCACACGAATTGCGTTATGAGACACTCGTGAGCGCCGGGACGCGGCCACCGGGCCCTTGATCGGCTCGGTGTTTTCACAGGAAGGCGTTGTAGCGCATGCCCCCCGGCTCGGGTTCCCGACCAGCTCCGCCCGCAAAAAACCTATTGCCCGCACAAGTGTCAATGCGGCGGTCCGGCCTCCGATTCGACCGCGTCCCGTAGTTGCTTGAAGAGGGCCCGGGCCTCCTGTGGGGCAAGGCGCCCGCGCCGGACGGCCAGGCGGGCCATTTCGGTCGACAGGGCGGTGTACAGGGGAACAAGGTGAGGCGTTTTCTCCTGAAGGGCCTCGAGGTGAACCGCAATGGTTTCCCGGTCCCCACGGGCCACGGGTCCGGTGAGGGCCCCCTCTCCCCCTTCCGTCTTCACGTTGGCCCACGTCTGTTCGACCAGGGGGGCGAAGAGGTCTGCCGGGTCCACCTCGCGGAGAGAGGTAGAGTCGAGCACTTCGTCCACCACCCCCATCAGGGCCGCCATCCCATTCGAGGCAAGCACGGCCGCCGTGTGATAGCGGCCCTTATCGGCCGCCGAAAGGACCACCGGACGCGCCCCGAGGGCCTCCGCCAGGGTTTGTCCCGCGGCGACCGCTTCGTCGCTTCCTTCAATGGCCACTGTGATGGCGTCGAAGGCCTCCGGGGGCGTGCCCTCCGGAAAGGTCTGGAGAGGATGAAAGCTAAGCGTGGGGGCTCCTGCGTCGGCGAGTGGGGCGAGCGCCCCGGCCGTGCACCGACCCGACGTGTGCGCGACAACGGTGTGGGCCCACGGATGATCGGTTGCGGCCAGCCGCTCCGCCACCGACGAGATTGCGTCGTCGGGCACGCACACAAAGACGAGGCGCACGCCGGGGGGCACGTCGGTCATCCGGTCGGACGCGGTCGGGGCATCCACCTGCCGGGCCACCGCTTGTGCGTCCGCGGCTGTTCGGCTCACGACTGCGCGCACCTCATATCCGGCCTGCCGCAGTCGCTGTGCAAGGGCGGTGCCCACTGCCCCCGCCCCAATAAGGGCCACCGGCGGAGGATCAGACGGGGCAGCGGGAGCGGACATGCCGACGGGGGCGTGGGGAGAAGAAACAGCGCAACGGGATGTATGATAGCGGGCGGGGCGCAGAACGTCTATCTCGCCCCTGGGACGGACTCGGGCATGGGGAGCCGAGCCCCTCGTGCCGGGGCACGAGCGTTGGGGCTCGCCACGAAGTCCCGCCGTACGGAAAGGCCCCGTCCGCCCCCCAGTGTGCGCAGGATGCGACTGGGGGGGACGCATGCGCGCCCCGTATGCAAAAGCCAGACACGTTTTATATCTTAGGGCGCTGGGCCCATGGTGACCCCTCGGCCCCACACTGCACTTTTCGAGTTGACGGAGCCACGGAGTGTTTTATGGAAATTCCTTCGCTGCAGGGATTTGAGCGCGAGCGCGGCCTCATGACGATGGAGAAGCCGCTCAAGGAGTCGGACCGCCACCAGTCACTCCGGATCGGCGTGCCGCGCGAGGTGGCCAACGAGGAGCAGCGGGTGGCCCTGGCCCCCAGCGGTGCAAGCGCGCTGGTCGGCAATGGCCACGACGTGTACGTGGAAGAAGGGGCGGGCCGCCAGGCTCATTTCCAGGACACCGAATACGCCGAGGCCGGGGCCGACCTGGTCGACGGGCCGGAGGACCTGTACGAGCAGTGCGACCTGATCGTGAAGGTGGGGCCGCCCGACAACGAGGAAATGACGCTTCTCCAGGAGGGCCAGATTCTCCTCTCCGCTCTCAACCTGGGCGGAACCACGCCCGAGTTTCTTCGCCATCTGATGCGGATGAAAATCACCGGGATTGGCTTCGAGTTCATTCGCGACCCCGATGGCACCTTTCCCCTCGTGCGCATGATGCACGAGATTACCGGGTCGATGGCCATTCAGATTGCGGGTCGCTACCTGGAAAGCAATGAAGGCGGCAAGGGCGTGATGCTGGGCGGGATCTCCGGCGTGCCCCCCGCCACCGTTGTCATTT
Organism: Salinibacter sp.; assembly: GCA_046498495.1. GTDB lineage: Bacteria > Bacteroidota > Rhodothermia > Rhodothermales > Salinibacteraceae > Salinibacter. The sequence continues at coordinate 16,712 of JAWOAQ010000005.1, forward strand.
TGGGGGCGGGCGTCGTGGGGGAATGGGCCGCCCGCACCGCTCTGGGATACGGGGCGCACGTGATCGTGCTCGACACTGAACTGGGTGCCCTACGCTCCATCGAGCACTACCTCGACCGGAGCGTGACGACGGCCATGGCCAGCGAGCAATACATTCGGCAGGCTGTTGCCTCGGCCGACGTGGTGATTGGGGCCATGATGGCTGGAGGCGAGCGCTCCCCCATGCTCGTCACCGAAGACATGGTCGCCAGCATGTCGCCCGGCGGCGTCGTCGTGGACGCTGTGATGGACCAGGGCGGATGCGTGGAGACGAGCCGGCCCACGACGCATTCCGACCCGGTGTACCGGCGCCACGACGTGATTCACTACTGCGTCCCCAACATGCCGTCCAATGCCGCCCGCACCGCCAGCTACGCACTCACGCACGTTCTCGTCCCCTACCTGCTGCACATCGGCGAGGCCGGCTCCATCAACGAGGCCCTGTGGCGCGACGAGGGCCTGCGCAATGGAACGTACGTCTACCGCCAGCACCTCACCAAGAAAAGCCTGGCCTCCATGTTTGGGATGAGCCATCGCGACATCGAATTGCTCATCGCGTCGGGCATCTGAGCGCTCCCGTCACGGCCCATGGCCCTCTCCCTGTCTCTACAGAAGGTGGACGAAACCCCGCGCTCCTGCCTGTACGACCTCGGCACGGACGCCGCGGTGGCGGCACGGGTCAAGCTGTATAAGGACTCGGGCGATGTGGAAGTCGTCGAGCTCTCGGAGGCGTCCCTCCCTGCCCGTCCCCCGTTCTACCTCGCACAGGGGCTCCCGCGCCTGCATTCGTATCACGAACAGGAGCGGTACCCGGACACGGACGCGTGGGTCGCGTAGCCGCCGCGACATGTTTCTGTTTTCCGTGATTTCTTCCGGACCGCCGCCGATTTCTCTTGGCTCGCCGTTGTGTTCAGGGGGGGCGCCTTTTATCTTCGCGTTCGAGTATTCCGGGGCCGCAATTGTCCCACCGCGCGCTCGGGCTCCCGGCCCCTCTTTGCTTAACCGCCTGCGTCCAACATGGCCTTCCCTTCTACGGAACGGGAGCAGTGGAGCTCTCGGCTTGGGTTTGTCCTTGCTGCCGCGGGGTCGGCCATCGGTCTGGGAAACATCTGGCGGTTTCCCTTTAAGGCGGGCGACAATGGCGGCGGGGCCTTTGTGCTCATCTATCTCGCGTGCCTGCTGTTTCTGTGCGTCCCCTACCTGTTTGCCGAGCTGGCGCTTGGGCGCAACAGCCAGAAAAACCCCGTAGGAGCGATTCGAGCCATCCGGGCACACACGCCCTGGTCGCTCGTCGGCGGCCTCTGCGTCCTTGCAGGCCTCGCGATCCTCAGCTACTACGCCGTGGTGGCCGGCTGGGCCGTTGGGTACGTTGTTCAGGATGTGACGGCCGCCGGCGAGGCCCCAAGCACAACGTTTGAGCAGTTTATCGCCGATCCGGTGTGGGTGGTTTTGCTGTTCGGGGGCTTTCTGCTCGCCACCATCGGGGTCGTCGCCGGAGGGGTGCGGCGGGGCATTGAGCGATGGGCCAAAATCCTCATGCCCCTGCTGTTCGTCCTTATCTGCCTGATCATCTTCCGGGCCGTAACGCTGCCCGGCGCCGGGGCTGGGCTCGACTTTTACCTGAACCCGGACTTTTCAAAGGTGACGGGCCGGATGGTGGTGGAGGCCCTCGGCCAGGCCTTCTTTTCCCTCAGCCTCGGGATGGGGGCCATGATTACCTACGGGTCGTATCTGCCCGACGACGAAAACCTGGTGGTCTCCGGCGGCTATGTCGTCCTCTTCGACACCCTCGTGGCCCTCATGGCCGGCCTGATGATCTTTCCCGCCGTCTTTGCAATGGGCCAGGACCCGGCGGAGGGGCCGCCGCTCGTGTTCGTGGTGCTACCCGAAGTGTTTGGGGCCATGCCGCTTGGGGCGTTTGTGGGGACGTTGTTCTTCCTGCTCCTTGCCATCGCTGCGCTCACGTCGGGCATTTCGCTGCTGGAGGTGGTTGTCTCCTATCTCGTCGACGAGCGGGCATGGTCCCGGCGCAAGGCCGCCTGGGGAGGCGGTGCCGCAGCGTTCGTCCTTGGCCTGCCCTCCGCCCTGTCGCAGGGCGCCGTCCCGTCCCTCAGCGACCTGTCGTGGCTCGTCGGCCCTGAGCTGCTGGGGCCCAGCCCCGGCGTTCTCGACCTCATGGACTTCTTCTGGGGGAGCGGGGTCCTTGCCTTCGCCGCCCTTCTGCTGAGCCTCTTCGTCGGATGGGTCTGGGGCGACGACAATGCCCTTGCGGAACTACAAACCGGCACCGGGCCCACGCTGGGCTCCATTGCGGGGCCTGCCTGGCGCGTGGCGATCAAATACCTGTGCCCCCTCACCATCCTGATCGTGCTGATCTTCGATGTCCTCTACGACGTGCTGTAGCGAAGGCATCTCCTCGGCCCGCCCTGCGCTCCCCCTCGGCGACTGTTCGCCCCCGTATTGCGATCACGTACGCCACCTTTTAACTTCGGGCGATGCCTGGGCCCGGATGCCCTCCCGTGGCGTCCCTCCTACGCGTGTATCTCTTCTCAATCCAACGCTCCCCATGAGCTCCTCCTCTCCCGACCGCGAGCAATGGTCGTCTCGGATTGGCTTTATTCTCGCCGCCGCCGGGTCCGCCATTGGACTGGGCAACATCTGGCGCTTCCCCTACCTGGCCGGCGAGGGCGGCGGCGGGGCCTTCGTGCTCATTTACCTTCTGTGCATCTTCTTTATCGGGATGCCCTATCTGTTCGCCGAGCTGTCGCTGGGGCGTAACAGCCAGAAAAACCCGGTCGGGGCCATCAAGTCCATCACCGGCGGCGGCTCCGCCTGGATCGTCGTCGGTGGGTTCTGCGTGTTCGCGGGCTTCGTCATCCTAAGCTACTACAGCGTGGTGGCCGGGTGGGCCGTGGGCTACGCCGTGAAAGACGTGATTGCCCCCACCATGGGCTTCGAGGCGTTTGCCGCCTCCCCGTGGCTCAACATTGGGCTGCTGTCCTTCTTTCTCCTCCTCACCCTCCTCGTGGTGGTGGGAGGTGTGGAGCAGGGCATCGAGCGGTGGGCCAAGATCCTCCTCCCCATCCTCTTCGTCTTGATTCTGGTCGTCATTGGCCGCGCCGTTACACTCGACGGCGCCGCGGAGGGCCTGCGCTTCTACCTCGTGCCCGACTTCTCAAAGATCACCTTCGACCTCGTCATCGCGGCCCTCGGGCAGGCCTTCTTCACCCTCAGCCTCGGCATGGGCGCCATGATTACCTACGGCTCGTACCTGCCCAAACACGAGGACATTGCCATCTCCGGCGGCTACGTCGTGATCTTCAATACGCTCATTGCGCTCATGGCCGGGTTTATGATCTTTCCGGCCCTGTTTGCGATGGACGCCGATCCGGCCACCGGCCCGGCGCTCGTGTTCGTGGTGCTCCCTGAGGTGTTTTCGCAAATGCCCCTTGGGGGGGTTGTCGGATTCCTCTTCTTCGTGCTGCTATCCATCGCGGCCCTCACCTCCAGCATCTCGCTCCTGGAGGTCGTGGTCTCCTACTTCGTCGACGAAAAGGACTGGTCCCGTCAAAAGTCGGTTTGGATCATTGGCGCGATCACGTTCCTCATGGCCCTCCCGTCCGCGCTCTCCTTCGGGGCCGTGGGCGCGTTTAGCGACCTCACCTACCTCTTCGGCGACGGCGGCCTGTTTGGGCAAACCAATGTGCTCGGCGTTCTGGACTACCTCATCGGGAGCGCCGGGCTCGCGGTGGGGGCGTTCTTCCTGAGCGTATTCATCGGGTGGATCTGGGGCGCCGACCAGGCCGCTGAGGAATTGCGCCAGGGCAACACGACGCTCACCGACGGCCTCGTGAGCGTCTGGACGTTCGGCATGCGGTACGTGATTCCGGTTGTCGTCTTCGGCATCGTGATGGGCTACCTGACCGGCACGCTATAGTCTCTCCCATGTCCCTGTGTTGCCTCTTTGCCCGCCGGCTCTGGCTCGTCGTGCTGGCCGCGGTGTGCCTCGGGGGAGGCGCGGCGCCCGCCAAAGCCCAGCCCGTCCACTCGTCGCTCTCGGGGGCCGCCCCGCCATCGGCTGCGTCGTCGCCCCCGGTGACGGCCGCGGAGGTGGCCGTTGCCCTTCGGTACGGGCGCCCCGCCCGGGACACGACCGCCGCCCCTAATCAGCCGGACCCGTGGATCGCTCGCGACAAGGCCCGCCACGTTGTCTTTAGCGGGCTGTGGACCCTGTCCACGCAGTACGTCCTCACCCAAAAGGCCGGGTGGGGCTCCGACGCGGCCCTCCCCGCCTCCATTGGCACCGCCGCCATGGTGGGCGGCGCAAAAGAAGTCTACGACGCCACCCGCCCGCAAGGCACGGCCAGCGGAAAAGACCTCGTGGCCAATGCCGTCGGCATCGGCCTCGCGACCGGCCTCATTCTCTGGTGACGCAACGAGCGGGCCCGCGGCGCAGCCCCCCGTGGTTGATCCGGGCCCCCAGTGAGGCAGCGGGGCGTGCCCCTGGGTGTGGGGGTCCGGTGCCTCTCCAAGGCCCTGCCCCACAGAAATCACAAGCAACGATTTGATGAACGCGCGGCAAGGGGCCGCCTGCCACCGCCCTCCTCGGGATCACGGTCCGCCCCTGGCAGTTTTGGCATTGCATTCCGGTCCCGATCTCCTCCGGCTCGCACAGGCGCCTGTCCCCCGACGCTCCCCGGTCCCCGCCCCCGCCGCCCATGAGCTCCGCCGTCCACGATCACTGCGGCATCTTCGGCATCTTTAATCATCCCCAGGCCGCGCGCCACATCTACTACGGCCTGCACGCCCTGCAGCACCGCGGGCAGGAATCGGCCGGGATTGCCACCTCCACCTACGACGAGCAACGGGAGGAGCCCGTGATGCCGGTGTACAAGGACTTTGGGCTCGTCCTCGATGCGTTCGACGACCCGGCCATCTTTGATCAGCAGCTGCTGGGCGACGCCGGCATCGGGCACAACCGCTACTCCACGAGCGGGGCCTCCACGAACCGGGCCAACATCCAACCCTTCGTCGTTCACCATCGGAAGGGCAACCTCGCCCTGTCCCACAACGGCAACCTGTCCAACGCCCGCGAACTGCGCAAGAGCTTCAGCGAGCGCGGTACGCTCTTTCAGACAACCAGCGACAGCGAACTGATTCTGCACCTGGCGGCCCAGAGCCGGCGGCAGAACCACCTCGATCAGATTATCGACGCCCTCATGCAGATTGAGGGCGCCTACTCGCTGCTTCTGCTGACCGACGACCACATGATCGCGGTTCGCGACCCCAACGGCTTTCGCCCGCTCGCCCTGGGCCGCCTGGACACGCCCAGCACCCACGACGGCGCGGCCTACTGTGTCGCCAGCGAAACGTGCGCCTTCGACATGATCGACGCCGAGTACGTCCGCGACATCGAGCCCGGCGAAATCCTGGTGATCGACCGTGAGGGGTGCGCCAACGGCGGCGCCTTCGAGAGCCACGAGATCCCGACGACGTACGGCGTCAGCCAGTGCGTTTTTGAGTACGTCTACTTCTCGCGGCCCGACTCCAGAATCTTCGGGGAGATGGTGGACAAGGTGCGGCGCCAGACGGGCGTGCAGCTCGCCCACGAAGCCCCCATCCCCGAAGAGGCGGCGGACGACGAGAAAACGCCCATCGTGGTGCCCGTGCCCGACTCCGCGAACACCTCCACCCTGGGCTTCGCAGAAGAATGCCAGGACATGGGCCGCCGCTGCCGGTTCGACCTCGGCCTCATCCGCAATCACTACGTGGGCCGCACGTTCATCGCCCCCGGCCAGGACCGACGCGAGATGAAGGTGCGCTGCAAATTCAACACCGTGCAGGGCCTCCTCGAGGACCGTACGGTGGTGGTCATCGACGACTCCATTGTGCGCGGCACCACGGCGCGCTACCTCGTGGATATGCTGCGCGACTCTGGGGCCAAGAGTGTTCACTTCCGCGTCTCCTCCCCGCCGGTCATCAGCCCGTGCTTCTACGGCATGGACTTCCCCGATGCCGATGAACTGCTGGCCAACAAGTTCGACAACATCGAGGCCATGCGCGACTACCTGGGCGTCGACTCGCTGGCGTACCTGTCCGTGGAGGGCCTCATGACGGCCGTCAAGCGCGCCAACGATAGCAAGCTCGGCTACTGCAACGCCTGCTTCACGGGCGACTACCCCGTGCCGGTGGACGAGGGCATGACCAAGCACGACTTCGACCGCCCGGCCCCGACCGCGGAAACCCCCTGAGGCCCCGCGACGCTCGTGTTGCCCTGCCGCGACGTCGTCTCGGTCCCGCCCCGAGGGAGCCGGCGCGATGGGTGAGAGGGACAGGCGTACACGGAGCTACGGCCCGGCGTCACGCAGTCGTCCCCCGTAGCCCGTATTGCGTACGTTTGTCCTCGCGTGTTGGGCATGCGACGGCCCCACGCAATACGCTAAAACCCGACCGCCGCCCCGTCGGCCCGGGGGTCCGATCCACCGTAGAACACGCGCGTGGAGTCGGTTGGGTGCTGCACGTGCAGGCCCTGGGCACGCCCCCACCGCGAAATGCCTCCGAACACCCCCTCCGTGACCTCCCACCCACGGGCCCGCAGGTTCCAGATGGCATCGTCGGAGAGGGCGTATTCCTCGTAGCTCAGGTGCTTCGGCTTCCACTGATGATGGATGCGCCCGGCCGTCACGGCCTGCTCCACGTCCATCCCGTGGTCGATCATGTTCAGGATGACCTGGAACGTCGTCGTGATGATGGTGGAGCCCCCCGGCGCACCAATCACGAGGAAGAGCTCATCGTCCGGATTTTCAACGATCGTGGGCGACATGGAGGACACCATGCGGCGGTCCGGGGCGACCAGGTTGCGCTCCGTTCCCGAGAGGCCGAATTGATTCGGCACGCCCGGCTTCAGCACAAAGTCGTTCATCTCGTTGTTCATAAAGAAGCCGGCCCCGTCGACCACCACCTTCGACCCGTAGCCGCTGTTGAGGGTGGTGGTGACGCTCACGGCCATGCCGCTGCTGTCAGCCACCGAATAGTGACTCGTCTCCATCGATTCGCTCGCCATCATGGGCTCCCCGGCCCGCACCGAGTCGGTCGGCGTGATGCGGCTGGAATCGAACGAGGCCATGCGCTCGCGCATGTAGTCCTTCTGGATGAGGCCCTCGGTGGGCACGTCCACGTGGTCCGGGTCGCCGAGCCACTTCGCGCGGTCGGCGTACACGCGGCGCATCGCCTCGCCGAGGTAGTGGGCCGTGGCGCTGGAGTTGAAGCCCATGCGGCCGATGTCCTTCCGTTCGGCTGCATTCAGGAGCTGTGCGATGGCGACGCCGCCGGAGGAGGGCGGCCCCATCGAGTGGACCTCGTAGCCGCGGTAGGAGGCCGTCACGGGCTCGCGCTCCACGGCCTCATATTCGGCCAGATCCTGTTCGTCGATCAGGCCGCCGTTGTTCTGGAACTGTTCGGCGATGCGGGTGGCCGTCTCGCCTTCGTAGAACTCGTCTCGCCCATCGTCCCGAATTCGCTCCAGGGTACGGGCTAGGTCCGTCTGCACGAAGCGTTCCCCTGTCTGGTACGTCTCGTCCGCGGTGCCCTTGGTGAAGTATTTTTCCGTGGCCGCGAACTCCGCGAAGTCATCGTATCCCTCGTTCAGCTCCTCGGCCAGGGAGTGGGGCAGCGGAAAGCCCTCCTCGGCCAGTCGGATGGCCGGGGCCATCACCGTCTCGCGGTCGAGCGTGCCGTGCTCGTCGAGGGCCTTGAGGAGCCCCGCCACGGTGCCGGGCACCCCCGAGGCAAGGTAGCCGCGGCGGCTGCGCTCGCGGACGGCGTCCCCTTCGTCGTCGAGATACACCTCCTGCGTGGCGCCGGAGGGGGCATCTTCGCGGTGGTCGATCGTGGTGACCTCTCCATCCGGCTGCCGGATCACCATAAAGCCGCCCCCGCCCAGGTTCCCGGCATAGGGATGCACCACGGCCAGCGCAAAGCCGGTGGCCACGGCCGCATCGACGGCGTTGCCCCCCTGCTCCAGCATCGCCGCACCCGCCGCCGAGGCCCGGCGCTTCGCGGAGACGACCATCCCGTTTTCGGCGTACTCGGGCGTCGGCGCCGTGGCGGCTGGAGGGGCAGCAGAAGGGGCAGTTGACGATGCCGGCATCTCGGCACCGGTGAGAATACCCCCGAGGACGAGGAGGAGAGCGAGACACGAAACGCGAGCGTGAGGCGTAAGCATTCGCGGAATGGACGGGTTGAAGAAACGTCGACGCCTGGACAATTTATCCCCAGTTGGCTCGAATGGCAATCGCCCCGCCCGGGCGTCCGGATTCTGAAATGGCAGCGTCTCCCGAACATGCGTCCGGGTCGGGCAGTACGCGCCTGCTCATTCATTGCCCTTGTCTCCACTCTCCACCGTGTCCCGCCCAGGTTCCCTGCCCGCCCGCCGCCGTGCGCCGGTTTCCGGCTGGTGCCCATGCTGGGCCCCGGTGCTTCTCCTCGTGCTGTGGCCCGCCGCTGCCCTTGGCCAGCACTCCCAGACGTGGCGCGCACACCCGCCCACAGCGCATGGCTTCGACTCCGTGGCGCTGGCCGACGCGGTGGCCCGCGCCGAGGCCCTCGCCCCGCCCCTCACCAGCCTCCTCGTGGCGCGGGGCGACACGACGGTGGCCGAGGTGTATTTCGGCG
>JAWOAQ010000152.1:0-14177 GCA_046498495.1 Salinibacter sp.
CCGCCCGTCGAACGGGTCGATGAGCGTGCCGAAGCGGTCGGGCGTGAGGTGGATCGCCATCGCGTTCACCGTAAAGTCGCGGCGGTACTGGTCGTCCTCCAGCGTGCCGTCTTCCACGACGGGCTTTCGGGAGTCGGAGCGGTAGCTTTCCGTCCGCGCGGCCACGAATTCGAGAACCAGCGCGTCGTCGGTATGGTGTTCGGGCAGCGCGTCCTCGGCGGGAATGCGGATGGCGGCGGTGCCGAACGTGGGGTAGACGTGTGCGGTGTGGCCGCCCAGTTCCTCGGCCACGGCCTCAGCCAGCTCGATGCCGGTGCCGGGGCCCACGGTAACGAAGTCGAGGTCCGTGGTAGAGCGCCCCAGCAGCACGTCGCGCACCATGCCGCCCACGGCGTAGGCCTCGATGCCCTCGCGCTCGGCCACGCGTCCGATGGTGCGGAGCACGTCCTCGTACGGCACCGCACGCAGGAGCGAAGCGAGGGACTCAATGTCGGTGTAGGAGCGGACCTCCGTCATGCCGCCGCGGCGTGGTGAGACAAGCGCATCGCGATACGTACTGACGACGCGGGGCGTCCGTTCGTTCAGGGGCGCGCGGGTTTTTGCCCGCATTTCGCGGCCCTACGCGGCGGAACCGGAGGAGGGGCGGTGGGGCGTCTCGTGCCGTTCGATGTGGCGGGTGGCCTCGGCTTCCGTTTCCACGAACACGATCTGTCCATCCCGCGCCAGTCGTTTGATGTGGCTGCGCAGGCCGGAGTGGAGCGTATGGCCCCCGTCGACAAAGACGCAGAGGGCGGGACGGGCGTGGAGCAGGTGCGTGACGGCATAGAACAAGGGACCCACCGCCTCCTCCTCAATGAGGCGAAGATCGGGATACGTAATCAGACCCACAAAGCCCTCCGGTACGGTGGTCAGGTCGGCAGGCAGCGAAGCAAGCTCGCGGGTCACCTCCGTTCCGGATACGGTGCCGCCAAGATCAACGTGAAGATGAGGGGAGGCCGACTGGAGGCGATACTGAATCATAGGGGACAGAACGGGCAGGGGGGCGGGGTTACTGACCCCCGCGAGCATCGACCGGCCACGTATCGACGACCGTCGGTTGATCCACTACGTGGAGGCGGTTCTGATTATTAATGGTCACGCAGGCGTGATTGGGCACGATACGGAGGCGATCTCCTACCGATAGATGATCAGGACGGACGCCGTCCAGCCATCCATGTTCCTCCGACAGGTGGGCCAGCCGGAGGGTGGGATGGGCCTGCATGCCTTGGGCAGGTGCAAGCACTGTGCCGTACCCGTCCGTCCCGTAGCCGGTGTCCGTGGTGAATACCTTTTTTCCGGCGTCCACGAAGGCGCGGGCGGGCCCATCGGGCTTCTCCTGGACGCTGACGATCGTGGTGAGGACGGTGAGGGCGCAATCCTCAAGCGCCGCGGCGCCGAGGGCCACCTGCATGGCGTCGTGCACCACGTAGTTGCCGGGGCGGATTTCGGTGACGCGGAAGCCGTCGTGCTCGGCGTTCTGGAAGGCGCTCATTGTTGGCGTGGAGCCGACGCTGATCTCAAAGGTCGTCGGCGCCACGCCCGGCACGCCCGCGTTGTGGAGCGCGGAGGCGACGGACAGCATCCGATCGCGCTCGTGCTGGGCCGCACGAGTGAGCGCCTCGGCCTCCGTCTCGTCCTCGGACGGGCCGTGGTAGGCCTGCCCGGCGTGGGTCAAAATGCCCGCCAGGTGCAGGCTGTTCTCCTCGGCGATGCGGCGCGCCACCCGGACCGCCTGCGCGTCATTGCGCCAGTGTACGCCGCAGCGGCCGTGGCCCACGTCCACCTCCAGCAGCACGTCCACGGGATCGGTCGCGGGATAGACGGCCGCGGCCTGTTCGGCCCCCGCCACAGTGTCCACTGTAAAGGAGAGTGTCGCTTCGGGCCGCAGGGCCTGCAGGCACTCGTGCTTGTCGCGGCCCGTGACGGGATAGGCCACGCGCACGTCGTCGACCCCGGCCTCGACGAAGGTCTCGGCCTCCTGCACGGTGGCGACGGTCAGCCCCTCGGCGCCCCGCGTGCGTTGCCTCCGGGCGAGGGCCACGGACTTGTGGGTTTTGATGTGGGGCCGCAGGGTCACGTTGTTGGCGTCCGCGGTCGCCTGCATGCGGTCCAGGTTGCGGTCCAGGCGGGCGCGGTCGACGAGGAGGGCGGGGGTGGAGAGGTCGTCGAGCGTCATACGGTCCAAGGTTATCGATTGCGTGTGGGTACGACACGGGCGTCGGTGATTCGGTCGTGTACGCGCAGCCGGTCCACGACATCCATGCCGTCGGTCACGCGGCCGAACGACGTGTAGCGCCCGTCGAGGTGTGGCTGCAGGCTGTGGGGCACAAAGAACTGGCTGCCTTCCGTGTCCTTGCCCGCGCTGGCCATGCCGAGGGTGCCGCGCCGGTGGCCGAGGCGCGTGATCTCGGTGCGCAGAAAGACGCCGGGCCCGCCGAAGCCGGTGCGCCGCGCAAAGTCGCCGCCCTGCACCACGAAGTTGGGCACCACGCGGTGGAACGGCACACCGTCGTAGCGCCCGTCCCGGGCAAACTGCGTGATCGCCTGCACCGTCTGCGGGGCCTGCTCGGTGTCGAGTTCGATCGTGACCGGGCCCCGGTTCGTTTCGAGGACGAGCTGCGGGTGCGGGCCCAGGTCCTGGAGGGCGTCCCAGTCGAGCGACGGGGGGTCCGGCAGTGGCGTGGGGGCGGCCGCGATCGTCGTGTCCCGCATCTGCGAGAGGCCCTGAGCGGCGGCCTGCCGGACGGCGTGGTGCGGGTGGTCGAGCGCGTCGCGGAGGACGGACTCGGCGGTGTCGGCCCCGAGTGTGCCGAGGGCGTCGAGGATGGCGGTCATGCCCTCCAGGTCCGCGGGCGTGTCGAGGGTGCGGTAGACCGACGCCAGCGTATCGGCAGCGCCCATGGAGGCGAACGCGGAGTCGGTCAGGGCGGGGGCGGCGCGGTAGAGGAGGGCCGGGTCGCCCCGCTGGGTGGCCGTCGTGAGGCGCCGGAAGGTAGGCGTGGCGCCGTCCGGGCGCCGCTGCTCCCAGCGGGCCACGACGGCCTCTACTGCCCCGGCCGCCACGCGCACGTCCTCGTGGCGGAGGGCGGCATCCAGGAGCGTGTCGGCGCGGGCCGTGTCGAGCGGAGCGAGGGCGGGCAGGGCCGCGGCGTAGGGGACGGGGCCGCGGTCGGTGCGCCAGTCCTCCACGGTGGAGAGAACGCGGGCGGTGTCCTCATTCCGGGCACGGCCGTGCAGGAGCGGCGCGACGATGCGCCACCGGTCGGGATGATCGGCGATCCAGGTGCGCACGCGTGACGTGTGCTCGGTCGTCCAGGTTGCCTCAGCGAGCGTCTCGGCGGCGGCGCGAGCCACGAGCGGATGATCATCGTCGAGGGCGTCGAGGAGGGCGGTGCGGGCCGGGGCGTGCGTCGTTCGGGACGCCAGGGCCTGGGCGGCCGCTACGCGGGTGCGCCAGTCGGGAGGCGTGTCCAGCCAGTCCGCGATCCGGTCCGTATCGGTCGTGTCGTCGGCCCGGCCCAGGGCCTGGAGCAGATGCATGGCCGCGGGGTCGTCGAATGCATAGTCGTCAAGCGCCCCCCGGATGGTGTCCCAGCGGCCCGTTGCCAGAGAGTCGACGCGCCCAACGGCGTAGGCGGCATTGCGACGGGCCCAGTCGTCCTCGGCTGTCAGACGGTCGGCAAGCCAGTCGCTGCCCACCGAGTCGACGACGCCACGCATGCCGTATCGGGCGAGGGCGAGGGCCACGTCGGCGTCGCGGGCCGGGGGCAATCCCATGTCGAGCAGGGCGCGCAGGGAGGGGGCGTCGCCCGTGTTGCCGAGGGCGTGGATGAGGAGGCGTTGCATCTCCGTGTGGCGTGCAAACCGGAGGGCGTCCAGCAGCGCGTCGGCCGCGGCGGCCGTGGGCATCTGGGCAAGGGCAAAGGCCGCGTCGGTGCGCACGGCGGGGACCCCGTGATTCAGCAGGCCGGTCAGGGTTGGAATCGCGGCGGTGTCGGGGACCGAGGCCAGGCCGAAGGCCGCTCGGGCCTGGACGCTGGAGGTGTCGGACTGGAGCGCCTGGCGGAGGGCCGCCGTATCGCGGTCGAGCTGAGCCTCCGCGACAGCCTGGAGCGACGGCGTGGAGAGCAACTGGTCGTCGGCCCGGTCGGGGAGGGGCTGGGCGCCGACCGGGAGGGTCCACCAAAGGGCCACGAGAAAGAGAAGCCACGTGCGCATGGAGCGGGACGATCGTTGGCGAGGCGACGCACTCGCCAAGGTAGGGAGGAGGCGTCGGAACGTCGACCGGGGGGCGTGCGGCCCAAATAGCAAACGCCCGACGGTGGAGACCCATCGGGCGCGGGTGTTCGGAAAATGGGAAGCGGAAGCCTACGACCGGCCGGCGCCGATCTGACCCATGCCTACGCGGAGGCGGTTGCGGGCCCGTTCAAGGTCCGATTCCGCCTTCTCGCGCTCCTCGCCTTGCAGTCCGTCTTCGAGACGCTGGAGAGCGCGCTCCTCCGCATTTTCGGCCCGCTCCACGTCGATTTCCGAGGCCGGCTCGACGGTTTCGGCGAGTACGGTCACATTATTGCTGAACACCTCCAAAAACCCGCCGCTGGTAGCGAAGACGATGCGGTCGTCGTGCATGTCGGCGTACTCGTGAGCGGACTCGGTCTTTACGACGAGCGGTCCGATGTCGAACGCCGCAATCATTGGGGCGTGGTTGTTGCGGACCTCGAACGATCCTTCTACCCCCGGAGCTCGCACGCCATTGGCTGAGCCCTCAAACGCCCGACCGTTCGGGGTCACGATGTCAACGCTCAGTTCGTCTGCCATGATATCGTTGGGTAGGTGGTAAAGGGGCGTGGGGACGAGAGACGATTTCCCTCCCCTCCTCCCGCGTCCCTGAAGCTATTCATCTTCGAGCATCTTCTCGCCGTCCTCAATCACCTCGTCGATGGAGCCCTTGAGCAGGAAGGCCCGCTCGGGCAGATGATCGAGCTCGCCGTCCAGGATCATGCGGAAGCCGCGGATGGTCTCCTCTACGGGAACGTACTTGCCGGGCTGACCGGTGAACTGCTCGGCCACAAAGAACGGCTGGCTGAGGAAGCGCTGCACGCGCCGGGCGCGGTTGACGGCCTGCTTGTCCTCGTCCGAAAGCTCGTCCATGCCGAGGATCGCGATGATGTCCTGCAGCTCCTCGTAGCGCTGCAGAATTTCTTTGACCTCCTGCGCGGTTTCGTAGTGCTCTTTGCTGAGGGCCCGCTCGTTGAGCATCTGACTGTTGGAGTCCAGCGGGTCGATGGCCGGGTAGATGCCCTGCGTGGACAGCTGGCGCGAGAGCACCGTCGTGGCGTCGAGGTGCGCAAATGTCGTTGCCGGTGCGGGGTCCGTCAGGTCGTCGGCGGGGACGTAGACGGCCTGGAAGGAGGTAATGGAGCCCTCCTGGGTGGAGGTAATGCGCTCCTGCAGGTCGCCCATCTCCGAGGCAAGCGTCGGCTGGTAGCCCACGGCGCTCGGCATGCGGCCCATCAGCGCCGACATCTCCGAGCCCGCCTGGACGAAGCGGAAGATGTTGTCGAGGAAGAACAGCACGTCGCGCCCGCCGAGGTCGCGGAAGTACTCGGCGATGGTGAGGCCGGTCAGGCCCACCCGGGCCCGCGCTCCGGGCGGCTCGTTCATTTGGCCAAAGACGAGGGAAATGTTGCTTTCCTCATGCATCGCGTCGAAGTCGACCGCGTCGAGGTCCCAGCCCCCGGCTTCCATCGACTCCTCAAACGCCTCGCCGTAGCTCATCACGCCGGCCTCGATCATCTCACGGAGCAGGTCGTTGCCTTCGCGCGTTCGCTCCCCAACGCCGGAGAACACCGAGAGGCCCTCGTGGGCCTTGGCGATGTTGTTGATGAGCTCCATGATGAGCACGGTTTTCCCCACCCCGGCGCCGCCGAAGAGGCCCACCTTCCCACCTTTCGGCACGGGCTGAATCAGGTCCATGACCTTAATGCCGGTTTCCAGCATCTCCTGGGAGCCGGCCAGCTGGTCGAAGTCGGGCGCGTCCTGGTGGATGGCGCGGTACTCGTCCACGTCCGGCTCCGGAAGCCCGTCGATGGCCTCGCCCACCACGTTGAAGAGACGCCCGCGGATCTCCTGTCCGATGGGCACACTGATGGGCTGGCCCGTGGCGATGACCTCTTGATCGCGCTGCAGACCGTCGGTCGAGTCCATCGCGATGGCCCGGACGCGCCGCTCCCCCAGGTGCTGCTGCACCTCCAGGATGAGTTCGCCCCCGTCGTCCCGCTCAATGCGGAGGGCGTCCAAGATGGCGGGCACGTCGTCTTCGGCAAACTCGGCATCAACCACCGGGCCAACGACCTCGACGATTTTTCCTTTTGCTTCGTGCTCTCCTACTTCCATAAAACCATGCGTTGTTCGATGCTTGGCGGTGCCGGAGGAAGACGCTCGGGCCGTGCAGACCAGTGCGCCGAGCGCGGAAATTCAATCCTGGTTCGTAACGTAAGACGCAACGGGGGAAATTGCCGTAGTGGCAGGTGAGAATTCCGCGGTCGCCCCACAAAGAATCCTGGAATTTCGGCGCGGCGCGGCGTTCGTTTTCCTGCTCGTCGTTTCGTAGGTTTTAAGCGGCTCTAGGTTCCTCCACCACCGGGCGCCGGAGCGGCTCGATTCGTCCCCCTGTTGGTCTGGCTTATTCCTTCCCATGCGTGTGCTTTCCTGCCTTGTCGCCGTCCTGATTGTGTTGGGGGGGCGTCCGGCCCTCGCCCAAGACGATGTCCAGGGGGATGAACTGCCCACCATTGCCGAGAAAACAGAGGGAATGGACAAGCGAGACGGATATTTCCCGGTCTACTGGGATGCTGATGCCGGGACCCTGTGGCTCGAAATCCCGCGTATGCAGACGAATTTCCTCTACGTCTCGTCGCTTCCGACGGGGCTCGGCTCCAACCCCGTGGGCCTCGACCGGGGCCAGCTGGGGACCCAGCGCGTCGTTCGGTTTGAGCGCACCGGGCCCAAAGTGCTTCTGGTAGAGCCGAACCTCGACACCCGGGCCACGACCGACAATCCGGACGAGCGCAGGGCCGTGCGCGAGGCGTTTGCGCCCGGCGTGGTGTGGGGCTTTGAGGTGGCCGCCGAAGCCGCAGACGGCGAATCGGTGCTGGTGGAGGCGACCGACTTCGTGCTCCGCGATGCGCACGGCGTCGTCCAGCGCCTGCAGGAGGCCGATCAGGGCACCTTCGCGCTCGATGAGGGCCGAAGCGCGCCCGTTCTGGACAACGTGAAGGCCTTTCCCGAAAATACGGAACTGGAGGCCCGCCTGACCTTCACGACGGACGACGAGCCGGGCGCGTACGTGGCGCAGACCGCAGCCGACCCGCAGGCCATTACGCTCCGCGTCCGCCACTCGCTGGTGCAGCTCCCCGACACCAGCGGCTACTCGCCCCGCCGCTTCGACCCACGCTCCGGCCTCTTTTACACCGAGTATACCGACTACGCCACGCCGGTCGGCGAGTCGATGGCCCGCCGTGTGGTGAACCGGCACCGCCTGCAGTGTGCCGAGCCCGCTGGCGACGACGGCCTGTGCCCCGCTGAGGAGCCCATTGTGTATTACCTGGATCCCGGCACGCCCGAGCCGGTTCGCAGCGCCTTGCTGGACGGGGCCCGCTGGTGGGCCGAGGCGTTCGAGGCCGCGGGCTTTGAGGACGCCTACCGCGTGGAGGTGCTGCCCGACAGCGCCGATCCCATGGACGTGCGCTACAACGTGATTCAGTGGGTCCACCGTCGCACGCGGGGGTGGAGCTACGGGTCCTCCGTCACTGATCCCCGCACCGGCGAAATCCTGAAGGGCCACGTCACCCTCGGCTCGCGCCGCGTGCGGCAGGACTACCTCCTGGCCGAAGGACTTCTGTCGCCGTACCAGGGCGATCACGCCGACGGCTACGCGCCCGAAAATGACCCGATGCTCGACATGGCGCTGGCTCGCCTCCGCCAACTCTCGGCCCACGAGGTGGGGCACACCCTTGGGCTCGCACACAACTTTGCCGCGTCGGGGGACGACCGCGCCTCCGTGATGGACTATCCGGCGCCGCTCGCGCGCGTGACCGGCGACTCGATTTCGCTCGACGACGCCTACGCAACCGGCGTGGCGGCGTGGGACACGATCGCGACCCGCTACGCCTACGCCCGTCCCGACGATGGGCAGTCGGACGATGGGCAGTCGGAGGCCGAGTTGCTCGATCGCATCCTGCAGGAGGCCCCGGAGCAGGGGCTGCGCTACATCACCGACCGCGACGCCCGCCCCGCCGGTGCGGCCCAGCCGGAAGGCAACCTGTGGGACAACGGCTCCGACATGGTGGACGCCCTGGAGCGCGAGATGAACGTGCGCGAGGTGGCGCTCGACCGCTTCGGCGAAGCCGTCATCCAGCGTGGCACGCCGATGGCGCGCATGGAAGAAACGCTGGTGCCGCTGTACCTTCGCCATCGGTACCAGGTTGGCGCAACGGCGAAGCTCGTCGGGGGCGAAATCTACGATTACGCCGTGCGCGGGGGGACGGGGCGCCGCTCCCAGCACGTGCCGTCCGAGGACCAGCAAGGGGCGCTTGAGGCCCTGCTCCAAACGGTGACCCCGGAGGCGCTTGCCCTGCCGGAGGCCGCCCGCGAGCAAATCACCCCGCGCCCGCCCGGCCACCCGCCGAATCGCGAGCTGTTCGAGGGCCGTACCGATCCGGTGTTCGACGCCTACGCCCCGGCCGAGGTGGCGGCCATGATGACACT
The DNA here is from genome assembly GCA_046498495.1 of Salinibacter sp. Lineage (GTDB taxonomy): Bacteria > Bacteroidota > Rhodothermia > Rhodothermales > Salinibacteraceae > Salinibacter. Next base: position 8,809 of record JAWOAQ010000152.1, read on the forward strand.
GGAGGCCCTTACGGAGCCGGAGCGCGCCATGCGCCTCGTGGCCCAGCACGACGCGAATGCCGACCTCCCGGGTCTGCGGGCCACGCTCACCGAGGTCACCGATGCGGTGTGGACGAGCGACGTGCCCGAGGACGCCTATCACGCCGAGTTGCAGCGGGTTACGCAGCAGGTGTGGACGGACGTGCTTCTCTCGCGAGCCGGACACGCGGACACTCCGTCCGCCGTGCGGGCCCGTCTCGAACAGCACCTGCGCAGCCTACAGGAGTGGCTGGCCGAGCATCCCGGCGAGAGCACTGAAACGCAGGCCCACCGCACGACGCAGCGGACCGCCATCGATCGTTTTCTGACTCGCGCGCACGAAACCACGTCATCGCCAGAGGCACTCGACGCGCCGCCGGGCTCCCCCATTGGACAGGCCCCGGCCTTCCAGGAGCGGCAGGCCCAGCGCCGCGCGTGGCTGGAGAAGCACGCGCCCCGGCCGCTCGTTTGCCGGCAGCGTCAGCCCTAACGCCTCGTCCTGCGCACGTCGCCCTGTCGCCTACTCGACTTCTGACCGTTTGCAGCCCGCTTCATGTCTTCGTCCCCGCTCAACCAGTCGGCCCTGCTCGATACCGTAGATGGGGACGCGGACTTTCTGGGGACGCTCGTCGAAACGTTCCTCGATGACTGTCCGGCCTACCTGGCCGCCATCCGGACCGCGGTGGACGAGGAGGACGCCGAGGCGCTGATCCAGGAGGCGCACAGCCTGAAGGGCACGTTGGGTCTTCTGCACGCCACGCCCGCTCGCCGGGCCGCCAAGCGCCTCGAAGAGCTTGGCCGGACCGAACGGCTCGACGAAGCGCCCGAGGCCCTCGATGCCCTGACCGACGCCCTCGACCGGCTGCGCCCGGCCCTGCGTGAGATGGTCGAGAACGTGCAGGCCGAAGGGTAGCAGGGCCCGTGCCAGCACAATGTGTTACAGCTCCGGCTCGCCGTCGTCGAAGTGGTCGAAGCCGCCGGGATTCAGCGGGACGTTCTCGCTGTTGGCGCGCTGGAAGTGCACCGGCTGCTCCGGGTCCTCCGGCTCGGTGATGTCGCCGATCACGCTAAAGGACTGCGGATCGAGATGGTCGAGTTCGTCCTCGGGCAGCGTAAATAGAAGCTCGTAGTCCTCACCGCCGAAGAGGGCGTAGATGCTCACGTCCTCGCCGAAGTCGGTGGCCGTGTTGCGCGTCTCGGGGTCGATGGGGAGGGCGGGCTCGTAGAGCTGGGCGCCCGTTCCGCTCGCCTCGCACACGTGGTGGATCTCGGAGGCCAGGCCGTCGGAGATGTCGATGAGGGCGTGGGGGTGGACGCCGGCCGCGGCCCAGTCGCGCACCGTCTTCAGTTGGGCGGGCGGGGCGAGGTGGCGCCGGATGACGTACGAGAAGGGATCGAGGTTGGGCTGAAAATCCTCGCCCTGTTCCTCCATCCGCCGCCGGTTGCGGGCCAGCGCCTTGAGCCCGGCGTAGGACGCCCCAAGGTCGCCGGTCACGCTTACCTTGTCGCCCACCTGTGCGCCGCTGCGGTACACGACCGTGTCCTCGTCCGCTTCCCCGACGACCGTCACCGAGAGCGAGAGCGCGTGGTTGCTGGTCGTGTCGCCGCCCACCACCGTCACGTCGTAGGCGCCGCACGCCTCCTTCACGCCCTTGTAGATTTGCTGCACCATCTCCACGGAGACCTGCTGCGAGAGGCCAATCGAGACGGTGGCGTAGCGCGGCTCGGCGTTCATCGCCGCGATGTCGCTCACGTTCACCGAGAGCGCCTTAAAGCCGAGGTGCTCCATCGGCATAAAGGCGCGGTCGAAGTGGATCCCCTCCACCAGCTGGTCGGTGGTGAGGAGGTGCACGCGGTCCTCGCCCACGCGGTAGACGGCCGCGTCGTCGGAAATGCCGGAGACGACCGAGTCGTCCTCGGGCTCGCCCAGCGTGTCACGCATGTGGGCGATGAGGCCGAACTCGCCCACGTCGGAGACGTCGGTGTGCTGCGAGGCGGGATTGGAAGATTCCATCAGTGCAGGCGGCGTTTGGAGAAGAGGGATCGACACGCCTGTACCCCGACGCTGCAGGCATGTTTGCGGTGGGCGCGATGGAGGGCGGGCCTTTCGTCGGCTTTTTGCCTCTTGAAGAGAGGAATTCCGAACGGAGACAGGGGAATGTCTCTCCGGTTATTCGGAAGGGCCGTCCTCATCGATGGACTCAAGGCGCGCCACGTCGGCCTGGTCCTGCGGACGTCCCACCGCCCGCTTGTTCTGAATTAGATGATGACGACTGAGGACAGGGATAGAGAGCCCCTCTATTTCGATGATGAACCGCGCAGCCCACGCCTCCTCGAACGTGACGCCGTCAATGGACGTGAGGATGTCTACCCGACGGGGTTCGACTCCAATTTGAAAGACGAGCTCCGGCGTCGTGAAATCACTCTCCTCCACGTCATGGAGGGGCGCCCCGAACGTGTCGACGGCGTGAAACACCCGCTTGGCGTTTTGCGGGGACCGGCGGATCCAAAGATCAAGATCTCCCGTTGCCCGCGGGTGTCCATGAGCGGCCATGGCGTACGCGCCGACGACGAGATATTCAACGTCCGCGTCGCCGAACGCGGACAATATGTCGTGATAGTCGGGGTTGAGCATCGGGCGGTTCGGATCGGGCCTTATTTCCCGCCGCAGCGAACGTCCAGGCCGCTTTCGTCAAGGGCCATACCATGGCAAGACGCTCAGCGGGGGACGTGCTTTCCGGGCTGTCTCCGGCGGGAGGGACGCCCAGTCGTCGGACAGAAATCGATCTGCGGGACGCCATGGCACGGTGCGTTTCACGAAGCGGTCTGCACTGTAGAAGACAACCGATAAGAGACTCGGAAGATCAGGGATCATACGGAATGCTCACCGAACCCAGCACCGCCGCCCGCTCGGCGCCCGTCACGGACGGCAGGCTCGTAGGCACGCCGTGCACGGTCTCGTGGGCCAGGACGGCAAAGCAGAGGGCCTCCTTTGCGTCCGGATCCACGCCGTGCTCTGCAATCGACTCGATCGGAATCGGGGCGAAGGCGTCGGACAGCATGCGCATCAGCGTGTCGTTGTGCACGCCCCCGCCGCTCACGATCACCCGCTCGATGGACTGCTCCGCTCGCACGTAGCGGGCGTACGCCTGGTAGACGGACGCGGCGGTGAGCAGCGTGGCGGTGGCGAGGGTATCCTCGGCGCTCAGGCCGCGCGACTGTGCCGCGCCCAGCAGGTCGTCCGCGAAGTCGGGGCCAAAGTCGGCGCGGCCGGTGGACTTGGGCGGCTCGCGGTGGAAGTAGTCCAGCGAGAGGAGGTCGGCCAGGAGGTCGTGGTCGGGCGTGCCCGGGGCGGCGCGGGCCCCATCCTGGTCCATCGGGACGTCGAAGAGGCGCCGGGCGAGGGCGTCGAGCACCATGTTGGCCGGGCCGGTGTCGAAGGCACGCACGGCGTCGCGGGACGCGTCGGCGGGGAGCACCGTGAGGTTGGCGATGCCGCCGAGATTGAGCAGGCCGCGGGGCTCGTCGGGGTCGGTGAAGCCGGCGTAGTCGAAATACGGGACGAGCGGGGCACCCTGCCCGCCGAGGGCCAGGTCGGCGGCGCGGAAATCGCCCACCACGGGCACGTCGATCCGGTTGGCCAGGGTGGACGGATTACCGAGCTGGAGGGAGGCGCGCACCGGCTCGCCCGCATAGTCGGCGGTGTCCGGCAGGTGCTGAACCGTCTGCCCGTGGCAGCCCACGAGGTCGAGAGCGTCGCGCGAGCGGTCCGCGTTAGCCAGGACGACGTCCACCGCGTCGGCGTAGGCGTGGGCGAGGCGGACGCGGAGGCGGGCCACGTCCTGGACAGAGGCAGCGTTTGTCGCTGCGTCGTGGATTCGGGTGCGCAGGGCGTGCGGATACGGCGTGTGGACAAATGCCTCCTGCGTCACGGAGAGGGAGGTGCCGTGGCCCTCGACGGTGGCCCACACCGCGTCCACACCGTCAAGCGAGGTGCCTGACATGAGCCCGACGATGCGGGTCGGCGAGTCGTCCCGGAGGGACTGGAGGGCGTCCATGGGGCGGCGCGGTTACGTGTCGGAATCGCTCACGTCCTCATTCTTTGCCTGCTCGCGCATCTCGGCGGCCTGCTCCCGAAGGGCGTCTGCGCGGGCGGGGTGTTGCTCTGCCAGTTTTTCGTAGACGCGGGCGGCCTCGCCGTACTGCCCCTGCTGCTTGTAGATGCGGGCCAGCGTTTCAGAGACGAGATCGTCGGCCTCATTGTCGTCCAGGTCCGGCGCGGGGGCGTCGGTCGCGTCAGGGTCCGGATCGATGCGGGCCGATTCCAGCTCATCGATGAGGCGGTCGAGATCCTCGTCCGGGGTTTCGTCCGTCAGGTGCCCGATGCGTTCCTCGGGCGTGTCGCCGAGTTCAGACGGATCCGGCGGCCCCGAGAGGCCGGAGCGTGCGCTGCCGTGGCGCGCCTCCTCCTCGGCCCGCTGCCGCAGTTCAGCCAAGTCGTCCGGGGCATCCGCCGTCTCGCCCGGAGACTCGTCCGGGGCGGGTGCGTCGTCTGGCGATGCCAGGCCGAGGTCCGACGCGTCCACCACGTCCAGCAGAAGCGGCACATCCTCCGGCGGGTCCGATGGCTCCATTTTGCGGAGGGCACGCGCCTTGCCCGCGCGGGCCACAGGGCTGTTTGGAACGAGCCGCTGCGCCTGGGCCCAGTGCGTGAGGGCGTCGCTCCATTGCTCGCGTGTCTCATAGGCGCGGGCCAGCAGCACGTGCGCCGTGGGATGGGCGGGGAGCGTATCAACAGTGTCGTCCATCGTCGCGATGGCCGTGTTGAGGTCGCGGCGCTGGAGGGCGTTCAGGGCGTCCTGGAGGTCAGGAGCAGTCATGGCGGGAACGGGACGACGAGGAGAACGGGGCGGAAAAGCTACGAGGCACGGCGGTCGATTGAAAGGGGGGCTAAGTGCAATCGATTTTCAGTTTGTGGATTGCAATGGGTCGTCGGATCCATCGACCTCTTCGTTCTTCGAGAGTGGGGGGCGGAAACAGGCCGTTTTCGCTGGATCTGTGGAGATTTCTCCACTCCGAGCGCCTGTTGGCGCTTTCCGGTCGAAATGACGGCAGGCCCCAAATTGTCGACTGACGTTACTTAGGCAGACGAGGAGGCCGAGGCGGGCGCGGCCTGACGCACGGCGACCACCTGCCGGAAGTTTGAAACCGTTACGAGGGCAAAGCCAGCGGCAAAGAGCACCTGGAAAGGGACGGCGGCCCACTCCCCGAGCGCCACCACGACGCCGAGCCCGGCGGTGCAGTAGGCGGCGAGCAGGGCCTCCCACCACACGACCTGTGGGAGTTCGGCG
>JAWOAQ010000172.1:0-2769 GCA_046498495.1 Salinibacter sp.
GATGGGTCGTCGGCCTCCGGATGGGTGGGCCACCACGCCGAGTATGAGGGGCCGTCGTCCGCGCGGTCGTGAAGGGGGGCCTGCACGAGGGCGTCGGATAGGCTGTCGGCCTCCATTCGACCGGCAAATAGCGAGTCGGCGGGCAGGCACGGCTTGCGGCCCAGGAAGAGAGGCCGTGCCGGGTGCTTGACCGCCGCCGCCAGGTCGTCGAGCGTCGGCGATTCGTCTGCCGGGTCCAGCGTGACGGCGACGGTGTGGACGGCGTCGGCCCAGTAGTCGCGATGGCGGATGTGGGTGCCGTCGCTGGCCGAGCCGCCCGCCCGGCTCTCGCGGTGCCCGTAGGTCGTCCAGGCCCGGTCGTCGTCCATGTAGGGCTTTGAAAGATCGACCGTCTGGTAGTCCTCAATCTGTCGGCCGCGGCGGTCCTGGCGGGAGGCGTAGCGGAGCCGCTCCTGCAGGCGCTCCAGACGGTCAACCTCGCTGTGGTCGACTCCCAGCGCGTTGCCCAGCAGGCCCGTCATCATGGACAGAGCCGGGTAGGGCTGGATTTCGCCCTGGTTGTCCACGATGGGGGCGCCGAAGCTCATCAGCGGCGCGTCGAAGCGGAGCAGGAAAACGTCCATGGTGATGCGTGGTGAAGTGTGCTGGAAGGATTGGATGCACCGTACTTAACTGAACTGCAACCGGAAGGGGCGCTTTCGCTCATTGACGAGAAGATTTCTCCGCTCCGGACCGACCGTCGTCGGTCCTCCGGTCGAAATGACGGAGTGCGGAACGTTGGCGTTCGAACTCATTGCTTGGACTGGATCTGGTTCGCGGTCCACTCGGCAATGTTGGGCACCGTCGTCGTGTCCTCCACCTTCACGCGGTCGGTGAGTGCCTCCGTCGGCCCCATCGCGGCGAGGCGGCGGTCCGTCTGCACGCCGTACATCTGGTCGATCTCGTCGACGTACTGCCCCAGCTTCTCGTAGCTGTTTTCCAGCACATTCTGGGTCGGGGCGGGCGTCTGGAACGCATTGGCCAGCGTGCGCGGCTGGGCGGTGCCGGCCTCGGCAAAGAGGCACTGCGCGTACGAATAGGGGGCGGTGGAGCCGAGCATGGCCCCCGGCGACACCGTGGCCATCAGGTGCGTGAATCGCTGCATGACCTCGGCGGCGAGGTCGGTGTTGCCGTCGGTCCACGCGTCGCGCTCCACGCCCGAGAGATTGGACACGAGCAGCGGCACGTCCACGACGACGTAGCTGTAGAAGAGGCCGCTCGTGAGCTCCTGCGTGTTGATGTGCCCGGCGCCGAGTTCGCCGCTTTCTTCCGGCTCGTCGCGCCGCAGTTCGTCGACCGCCGAAAAGTAGTCGCTTTCGCTTTCCTGGGCGTGCGTGGTGAAGGCGTGGGCCACGTGCACGGCGGCATCGCCCCGGGCCAGCACATCGCTCGTGGCCATCCGGCCGAACATGGCGGCGTCGAGGCCGCTGGCGAGTTCAAGGCCCTTCAGGTTCTTTTTGAGGTCGCGCTTTGAAATGTCGCGCATCGCGTCCGCCGCGTCTTTGACGGCATCGCTGTCCGGCTCGCCGTCTTCGTCCCAGAACACCGGGAAGTCGTCTTTTGCATCCTCAATCATTCCGGCAGCCAACTCGCGCAGGTACCGCATCTCCGGCACGCCGAAGATGGTCACCTGATTGGTGTCGATCATCTCCCGCGGAGTGTCGTCCTCGTCGGGATCGATGAGGGTCTTCAGGTCGCGTTTTCCGGCCTTGCTGTCGGACAGGAGGCGTTCCTTGAGGGCGAACGTCACGGCGCGGACGAGCGGAGCCGGGTGGCCGTCGTCGATGAGTGGCCGGGCGAGACGGCGCCAGAACGTTTCCCGTGAGCGCAGGGATTCCGGCACGTCCATGTCGTATAGGGCGTGCTCCCCGTCGAAATTTCTCCAATGATACTTCAGGCACTGCGAGGAGACGCGCGTTCGGGTGGCACCGCCGAAGGGCAGTTGCTTCGCAAAGCCCGCGTCGTCGCGATTCAACAGGGTGCTCGGATAGGAGGTCAGCGCGTGGAGTTGGATGAACATCGGTGCGTTGAGTGTTGATGCGTTGGGCGTTGAGCGTTGTAGGAGGTGGGGCGTTCGGTCAGTCTTCGTCTTGAGCGTGGAGGGTGTGGTAGTAGGGGCGGGCGATGCGGAGACGGATGTCCTCGGCGGTGTCGCCGGACTGGGAGAAGAGGAGCTTGCGCACGTCGTCCCAGTTGGCCAGCTGCTGTTTGCTGGCGAGGTACTGGGCCATGCGGCGGAGGAGGACCGGCAGGGTCTCGTCGTCGGCCTCCAGGAGTCGCACGAAGCGGGTTTCGGCCCATCCGGCTTCGGCCAGCGCCTGTCCGAGGGGCACGTCGTAGTCGTGTAGACCTGCGCAGTGGGCCATGCCCATCAGGAGGGTGGCCCAGCGCTGCTCCCATTTCGTCTGGGAGATCCACCCGGGGGCCTCGTCCTGCTTCAGGTCGAACAGCACTTTCCAGAGTGTGGGGGTGACGGGTGTGTCCAGGTCGATGCGGCGGAGGGCAGCCCGATCCCCGTTCGGGAGTGCTCCCTCGTCGGGATGGAGCATCCCGGCGGCGCGGCCGACGGCTTGGGATGGGGAGATCGGAGCGTCTTCGTTACTCTCGGTGTCGAGTGATGTCTCTGTATCTGGAGGCGGAGGCATGGGAGAAGCGGAGTTACCAATAGCATCGAGGAGGAGGTGCCCATTTTGGCTTGATCCAAAATGGGCGAAAAGATCAAGGCTATGA
>JAWOAQ010000221.1:0-5108 GCA_046498495.1 Salinibacter sp.
ATGAACGACATGCCGCGACGCTGCAGGGCGTCGACGAGGGACAGCGGGTCGTGGTCGGCAAACAGGGGACGGTCCTGTAGTTCGGCGGCGGGGGTTTCCCGCATGCGCTGAGCCACGAGGTCCTCGGTGTCCGCAATGATGTCATCGAGAATGTTGCTCACGGCGTTCGGGTCTGAATGCGTAGGGGCGGGCGTCCATGGACGCTGTCGTTTAATCGGAAGCGGTCATCTGCGACACCTTGGCGAGGGTATCCAGCGTCTCCAGGGCAGCGCCAGAGTCGATGCTTTCCTCCGCGGCGGCGAAGCAGGCGTCAAGGTCGTCGAAGCGGTCGCTTACGTGCAGGGCGTACGCGGCGTTGAAGACGACCACATCGCGCCGGGGGCCCTGGTCGGCGCCCGACAGGATGTCCCGTAGAATGTTTGCGTTTTCGACGGCCGTGCCGCCTTCCAGCGCCGACGCCCCGGCCCGCTCGATGTCGTGCTTTTCCGGGCCGACCTCGCGGCTGCGCGCCACCGGGTTGTCGTCCGAGGCATCGTATTCGAATAGCGTTGTGGCCGCGCCCACGCTCAACTCGTCGAGGCCATCCTTTGAGTGGAGCGTAATCACGTGATCGGCGTCGAGGCGACTGAGGATGCGCACCATGGTCTGCGCCGTCTGGGTGTTGAAGGCGCCCACGATTTGGCGGGTAACGCCCGCGGGGTTGCAGAGGGGGCCGAGGATGTTGAAAAAGGTCCGCACGCCCAGCGATTTGCGCACCGGCATCACGTGCCTCATGGCCGGGTGAAAGTGGGGGGCGAAGAGAAAGGCAATCCCAGCCTCGTGGAGGCAGTGCTCTACGCCCTCTTTCCCGAGTTCAATTTCTACCCCGAGGGTTTCCAGCACGTCTGCCGAGCCGGACTTGGATGAAACCGACCGGTTGCCGTGCTTGGCCACGGTTACGCCGGCACCGGCGGCGACCAGTGAGGCCGTCGTGGAGATGTTAAACGTGCTGGGCCCGTCGCCCCCCGTGCCACACAAGTCGATGGCGTGCGGGTCGTCGCACTCAACATCGATGGCGAACTCACGCATGGTTTGGGTAAGGCCAACGAGCTCGTCGAGCTGCTCGCCACGGGAACGGAGGCCCATGAGGAGGGCGGCCATGTGCTCATCGGAGGCCTCGCCGCTCATCATCTTGCGCATGGCCTCTTCGGCCTGGCGTCGGGTGAGTGGGTCGCCGTCGGCAATGGGTTGGAGAAACTCCTTCACAGATTGGAGGGGCTGGTGGGACGGAGACAGTAGACGTTCAGGGGGCAGATCCGGGGCGCGCTACGCAGGCGTGGCCCGCGGCGTGTCGTCCGAGATCAGGTGGAGCCAGTTTTCAACCAACTGGGGGCCGGCGCGGGTCATGACGCTCTCCGGATGAAACTGGATGCCGTGGAGGGGATGGGAACGGTGCTGCAGGCCCATGATCGTTCCGTTCTCGGCCTCCGCGGTGATTTCGAGCTCATCGTGGGGGAACGTATCGCGATCAATCACAAGCGAATGGTAGCGCGTGGCGTCGAACGGGGACTCGAGGCCAGCAAACACGCCCGTGCCGTCATGCTGCACAGGGCTGGTCTTGCCGTGCATCAGCTCGCTGGCCTGTACCACCTCCCCGCCAAACACCTCGCCAATGGCCTGGTGCCCAAGGCAGACCCCCAGGATGGGGATCCGGTCGCCCAGGTGCCGGATAATGGGCTCGGTGAGGCCCGCCGCTGCGGGGCGTCCCGGGCCGGGCGAAATCAAAATTCCGTCCGGGTCTGCCGCTTCGACGTCCTCCACGGTCCAGTCGTCATTGCGAATCACCTCAAGATCGTCGGTGTGCCGCCCCACGAGGTGGACCAGGTTGTAGGTGAACGAGTCGTAGTTGTCAATGATTAGGATCATCTCTGCGTGTGGGCGTCTGGGTGTGTATGGGTTTGGGAGTGGTCGTCGCCCAGGTCGTACGGGATGGATTCTTCCTCTACGCTCCTGGCGGGGCCGCACCAGCGGTCAGGAGTGGACATCATCTTGACGGGGCTTCCCGAAATTTGGTTGCACGTTGCGTCAAGGTCGTCGTGGGTGGATTCGTCGATGCATCCATGATCGGGGGTCACGTCGAGCCAGGCCCTGGTTTCTGCGGCCTCCGCGTCGGCGTCGCTCAATGTGCTGATGAAGTGCTTCGGGTATCGACGTTTGCGCCATGCCTCTGCGACGTTTGCAAACACCGATCGGGAGGACGGGCGGATCTGATCGGTTAGGGCATACTTTTCCTCTCTGGGCCAGGATTTAGAGCAGCGGAAAATGGTCCTTGCTGCTCGAAACGCATTCTTATAGCCCCGTACGTCTCGGAAAGACTCAATCATTCGATTTAGTAATTTGGTGCGAAACGAAACACCCATGCCACACTCACACACCCTTCCCTCTAACGTGGTCAACGAGTGCGAACCAGCCCTGTCAACTCCCGCACCCGTTCCATGATGGGCCGCACCTTCTTTTGGGCTTTCTGGGCCCCTTCGCGCAGCACGTCGCGGACGTAGTCGGGACGCTGCTCCAGCTCCGTGCGCCGCTGACGCGCCCGGGCAAAGTGGTCCTCAATCAGTCCCAACAGTTCCTGCTTGGCGTGGCCGTAGCCGTAGCTCCCATCCCGATACTGTTGGGCGATCCGTTTCGTGGTCTCCTCGTCGGCAAAGAGCTTGATGAGGGCGAAGACATTGCAGCTCTCCGGGTCTTTGGGGGCATCGAGCGGCTTCGAGTCGGTAACGATGCTCATCACCTTCTCCTTGAGCGCGTCCCCTTCGTCAAAGATGCCGATGGTGTTGCCGTAGCTCTTTGACATCTTCTGTCCATCGATCCCCGGCACGACGGCCACATCGTCGAGGATGTGGGGCTCGGGCACGGGAAAGAGCGGCTCGTCCTCCGGGCAGTAGGTATGATTGAACGCGCGGGCAAGGTCGCGGGCGATCTCCAGGTTCTGCTTCTGGTCTGCGCCCACCGGGACCTGCGTGCCGCCGTAGGCCAGGATGTCGGCGGCCTGCAGGACGGGATAATTGAAGAGGCCGGCGTTGGGAGTCAGGCCCGCGTTCACCTTTTCCTTGTAGGCCACGCCCTTCTCCAGCCGGCTGGAGGGGAGGAGGTTGAAGAAAATCCACGTCAGTTCTGTGACCTCCGGGACGTCGCTCTGCACAAAGAGAGCGGCTTCGCCCGGATCAAAGCCGAGGGCGAGGTAATCGAGTGCCACGTCGAAGGTGTGCTGGCGCAGCTGCTCAGCATGTTGCACCGTCGTCATCGCGTGGTAGTTCACGATGAAGTAGTAGGCCTCGTGCTCGGTGTGGAGGTTGAGGTGCTGTCGGAGGGCGCCGAAGTAGTTGCCCAGGTGGAGGCGGCCGGACGGCTGGATGCCGGACACCACAACCGGGGCGGTGTCGGTGGCGGGGGGCGACGGGGAGGGGGCTTGGGCTTCCATGTGGAGTGGAAATCAGTAGCGATGGGCGGACGCGTTAGGCCGTGGTCGTGTGGGCGCGCTCGATGAGGTCGTCGAGGAGGGCCAGGCGCTCCTCACTGTTGCTCGTGAGAGCTTCCAGAATGCCACGCGTGCGCATCTGATGCTCTACGTTTTCGCGTTCGTGCACAACCGCGTCTCGAAAGGCGCGCTCCAAGTCTTTGAGCTGAGACAGCCGGTCCGTGTCATCGCCGTCCAGAGAAAAGTCCTCCGGGTTCAGGTCCGTACCGTTGTATGGTGTGCCGCCACAGCTATGAATCGTCTCGGAGAGTTTCCCCACGTCGGCCCGGGCCGTTTTCTGGACCCGTTCCAGGGCGTCCGTCACAGCTGAATCGTCATGGGTGTGGATGACGCTCCGGTAGTACCGGTTGAGTTTGATGTACTGTTGGATCAGGGGGTTCAGGCGGTCGACTGTTTCGGACCGGCTAATTGTCTTCCCGGCCCAGCCCCGACCAAGCAACAGCTCTTTGATGGAGTTCGGCATGGAGGGTAGGGATTATAAGTGATTATGCGGCAATGGTACCGTTGGCCCGGGGGGAAGTTTGGGGCCCAGACGGCAATAAGGTCGTTACAAGAGGCCCTCGGCGGCCACGTGCATGGCCTGGCGAAGGGCGGCCGCCTTGTTCCAGGTTTCGTCGTACTCGCGGGCCGGTTCGCTGTCGGCCACGATGCCAGCACCGGCCTGTGCGTAGGCGGTCTGGTCGGTCACGACCATGGTCCGGATGGCGATGCAGGTGTCGAGCGTCCCGGAGAAGTCAACATAGCCGACGGCCCCGGCGTAGACGCCACGCCGGGACGGTTCCAGTTGGTCGATGATTTCCATGGCCCGCACCTTCGGCGCCCCGCTTACCGTACCGGCCGGGAAGCAGGCCGCCAGCACATCCATGGGGCCCTGATTCTCTGCGAGGGCCCCCTGGACCGACGACACGATGTGCATGACGTGCGAGTACCGCTCAATAAAGGCGTACCGATCCACCTCGATGCTATCGTAGCGGCAGACGCGCCCAAGGTCGTTCCGTCCCAGGTCCACCAGCATGAGGTGCTCGGCCCGTTCCTTCGTATCGTTGAGCAGTTCCTCGGCCAAGGCTGTGTCCTCTTCTTCCGTGTCCCCGCGTGGGCGCGTTCCGGCAATGGGGAGCACCTCGGCCCGTCCGTTCTCGGCCCGCACCAGCACTTCAGGCGAGGAGCCGACGAGCGCTAGGTCGCCCAAATCGAGGTAGAAGAGGTAGGGGGACGGGTTGACCTGCCGAAGGGCCCGGTACAGATTGAAGCGATCGCCTTCGAAGGTGGTCTCGAATCGCTGGGAGAGAACGACCTGAAAGATGTCGCCTTTTTGAATGTGCTCCTTGGCGGTGCGGACGGCAGCTTCGAAGGCCTCCCGCTCCATATTCGATCGGAGCTCATGATCGGTCCACTGCACGGGGGTAGGAGCCGGGGGCGACTGCGTGAGGTCCGACTCGAGAGTGCTGAGGCGAGCGTGGGCCCGCTCATAGGCGGTCCGAAGATCGGTGTCGGGTCCGATGAAGGCGTTCGCAACCAGCACGAGCTGGTGTTTTACGTGATCGAATGCGACGACGGTGTCGTAGAATCCCCACACGGCGTCGGGGAC
>JAWOAQ010000256.1:0-16699 GCA_046498495.1 Salinibacter sp.
CCGACGTGGTGTCGGTCGCGGACGGTAAAATTCCACCGGGTTCCTATAACGAGTTCGAATTTGGATGGCAATTCCGATCTTCACGCAGTGTGAACTTTTGGAACAGGTCGGGGAAGCGCTCAAGACTCCTCGCATTAGTTGTTTTTTTTAGACAGAGAGCCTAGTGCCGTGTCAACCGTGATTCTTGCACAGAAAAACGCACCCTGTCATCCCGGGCGGAGCGAGCGTGCGAGCGGAGATCCGGGATCTATACAGCGGTAGAAGAGAACACTCCGGGTTCCGCTCCGCCCCCCACAGGGCCATTCCTCCTCAGTCGAGCCCCATTGAGTTGGCTGGATCGATCCCGGCTCGGCGCCCCGAAAGCCCTCGGGGCTTGGCCGGGATGACAAACACAACATTGAGGTTTGACACAACACTAGTCCTCGTCCGTGTCGTGTTGTGCATCGGCCTCCGGCTCGGGCACGCTTCCGGGGCCGATGCCGGGCACGTTCATGTCGCCGCGAATCCAATCCCAGGCCTCGTCCCGCTCGTCTGCGTCGAACGTCCGGATCTGAGAGGGGGGAAACAGAGCCTCCACCTTGTCCCGCCACGGGGACCACACGTCGTCGCCAGCAATTGCCACTTTGTCGAGGGTGCGCACGTGCCGAATGTCGAAGGCCAGGTCCTCCCACAGCGCCTCCGGCTCCCAGCCGTCCACGTCCTCGAGAGCAAAGAGCGCCCGGGTCGTGGTGTGGGCTTCCATCGTGTGCTTCAGAATCGAGGCGATCGCGTCGTGATCGTCTTCGGTCAGCGTGCCGCTAAGCTCGATGCCGACGATGTTCGGATCCGGGTTGTCGAGGATCTCGTGCATAAGGGGGGCAGATGAGCGTGGGAAGATCGCGAAAGGCAGCGGAGTCTAACCCGTAAAGGGGACCAACTGCGGGTACGAGGCGAGAGGAGGGCTGTTCACGGACATTCGCGAAAACTCACGTGTCCCCGCGTTGTGTGTCATTTGTACGCCGACGTGGAGGGCACTCAGAGCGGCCCGGCCGGCCCGCGGAGATCCTGAATCCGTGCAGAATGACCGTTACTCGTTCGGGGTGCGACATCAAGGCGCGCAGCCCGCGACCGCCGCGTAACGGTTCGCTTCATAATAGTCGGTGCGTGGGGGGACGATCGGCGTGTCTGCGCCGCAGGAGGGGGATTCTGCCTCCACAACCAACTACTCGACCGGCTCCAGCCGATAGAGCCCCCCCTCGGGGGCATCCGTCAGCAGGTAGAGGTGGCCGTCGGGGCCGGTGGCGACATCACGAATGCGGCCAAGCTCTCCGCTGAGCAGATCCTCCTGGGCCGAGACGGTGTCCCCATCGAGCGTGACGCGCATGACCTTCTGGCGGGCCAGTGCCCCCATGAAGAGGTCGTTTTGCCAGTTTGGGAATTTGTCGCCGGTGTAGAAGGTCATGCCCGAGAGGGCGGGCGAGGGATCCCAGTACTCGACCGGATCGGTGACGCCTTCGGCTTCGGTGCCCCCGATCGGTTCCTGATCACTGTAGGTGTCCCCGTACGAGACGTCGGGCCAGCCGTAGTTTGCGCCGGGCTCAATGAGGTTGAGTTCGTCTCCGCCGTGCGGTCCGTGTTCGTGCTGCCAGATGGCCCCCGTCTCGGGGTGAATGGCCATCCCCTGCTGGTTACGATGGCCGTAGCTGTAGACCTCATCAAGCCCTTCGTCCGACCCCACGAACGGATTATCGTCGGGCACCGAGCCGTCCATGGTGAGGCGGACCGTGCTGCCAACGGAGGAGGTGGGCGTCGGGATATCGACCGTTTTCTCGCGGCGCTGGCCCCGCTCGCCCATCGCTACGACCAGCGTGCCGTCGTCCCGGAAAGCGATGCGGGAGCCGAAGTGGTAGTCAGTCTCCAGGAACGGCGTTTGTCGGTACAACTCCTCCACGTCTGTGAGCGCCGTCCCGTCGAGCTTGGCCCGGGAGAGGACCGTGCCGGCCTCGCCGTCTTCGCGCATCGAATAGGTGAAGTAGATCCAGCCGGTTTCCTCATAGTCCGGCGCCACGCGAAGGTCGAGCATGCCGCCCTGGTTTTCGGCCCACACCTCCGGCACATTGTCGAGAGGGGTCGCCTCACCCTCCTCGACGAGGAGGATGCGGCCGGGGCGCTCCGTGATCAACATGCGGCCGTTGGGGAGCCAGTCGACGGCCCAGCCGTGCTCAATGTCGTCCATCAGCTGCACGACGCGGAACGTCTCCTCGTCCGACTCCACTCGTTCGAGGACGACCTCGTCGTCCGACGACGAGGTCGACGAATCGGCCGGCTCGGCGTCGCCGCCCAGCGTGCAGGCAGAAAGGAAGAGGGAAAGCACAACGACCCAAAGACGCATGGTTACGAGCAGGCTGTGGAGAAGGAAGGCCAGACAGCATCCACCGCACGCTCAGCGGGAGAGGCCGTTCCCAGATGTGGGATCGGCGTCACATTGGTTACGTGGATGTCATTTGGCAGGAGGGAGCGCCAGGCATCAATATTTGACGCCCGTCGTATAGCGCGATGGATTTTGTCCTTCGACTGACTGCCGGTTGCTTCATGCCCACCACCGAACGCCTTCCCACCCAGGACCCCGTCATCGCCAACGCGTCGGTCACCGCCCGGGAGTCGGCGCAGGACCACATCGTAATCCGGGGGGCGCGGCAGCATAACCTGAAGAACATCGACCTGGAGCTCCCGCGCAACAAGCTGATCGTGTTTACCGGCCCGAGCGGCTCTGGCAAGTCGAGCCTCTGCTTCGACACGATCTACGCGGAGGGCCAGCGCCGCTATGTGGAAAGCCTGAGCGCCTACGCGCGCCAGTTTCTGGAGCGGATGGATAAGCCGGAGGCCGATCTCATTACGGGCCTTGCGCCCGCCATCGCCATCGAGCAGAAGACCTCGGGCAAGAACCCCCGCTCGACCGTTGCCACGCAAACGGAAATCTACGATCACCTGCGCCTGCTCTTCGCCCGAATCGGCACCACCTACTCGCCGGTGAGCGGCCGGCCCGTGAGCAAAGACATACCGCACGACGTGGTGGACCGCGTTGAGGCGGAGCTTGACGACGGGGCGCGATTCTACCTCTGCGCCCCCATTCCGGAGCACGCAGACATGGCCCTGCGCGACCAGCTAACAAGCCTGCGCGAGCGGGGCTTCTTCCGCATCCTCCTGCTTCCCACCGAACGGCAGGCGCAGAAGGGCGAAACGCCAAAGACCCTCGACCTCAACCAGCGGGACCCCAGCCGCATCAACAGCTACGGGCGCGACCGCCTGTTCGTCCTCATCGACCGCCTGAAGGTAGCTGCGGGCGACGAGGACACCCGCTCCCGCATCGCGGAGTCTGCGGAGCAGGCGTTCGATGAGGGCGACGGCTACTGCACCATCATCCCGGCCCTCCGCGACCGCGACGCACCGCCCGAGAACGGCATCCCGACCTACGAATTCAGCGCCCATTTCGAGCGCGACGGGATGCGGTTCGAGGAGCCGACGCCGCAGCTTTTCAGCTTCAACAGCCCGGTCGGCGCGTGTCCCACATGCCAGGGCTTTGGGCGTGTGCCGGGGCTCGACGAGGACCTCATCATCCCCAACAAGGAGCTGTCCATCCGCGACGGGGCCCTCGCCCCCTTCCGCGGCGACAAGTGGTCGACGCACTTCAAGGACCTCATCGCCGAGGCCGCCGATGTGGGCCTCAACATTGACTGCCCGTACCGCGCGCTGGAGGACTGGGAGCGAGAGATCGTATGGGAGGGACGCGGCGACTACATCGGCCTCAACGGGTTCTTTCAGTATCTCGAGAAGAAGTCCTACAAGCGGCATTACCGCATCTTTCGCGCCCGCTTCCGCGGCTACTCGGAGTGCCCCGACTGCGAGGGCTATCGCCTGTGCGACGACGCGCTCTACGTAAAGGTGGGCGGCGAGGCCGTGGAGAAAAAGCACATCGGTGAGATCTGCGCGATGACGACGCGAGAGGCGCGCGACTACTTCGCGAACCTGGAGCTCACCGACTACGAGCAGGAGGTGGCCGGGCGCGTGATGGAGGAACTGCGCGAGCGGAGCCGCTACCTCGTGGACGTGGGGCTCGACTACCTGACGCTCGACCGCCTGGCTCAGACCCTCTCCGGGGGCGAGACCCAGCGCATCAACCTGTCCACCTCCCTTGGCTCGTCGCTCGTCGGCTCCCTCTACGTGCTCGATGAGCCCACCGTGGGCCTGCACCCGCGCGACAACGAGCGCCTCATCGACATCCTGCAGCGCCTGCGCGATCTGGGCAACACAGTCCTCGTGGTGGAGCACGACCCGGTGACCATGAAGGCCGCCGACCAGCTCGTGGACATGGGGCCCGGCTCGGGCGCGTTCGGCGGCGAGGTCGTCTTCCAGGGCCCCTACGACGAGATCCTGGAGGATGAGGACTCGCTCACGGGCCAGTACCTGAGCGGGCGGACGGAGGTGCCCATCCCCGACGAGCGCCGCCCGGTCGATCCGGACGACACGATCGTCGTCGAGAACGCCCGGCAGCACAACCTCAAAAACATCGACGTCGAGATTCCCCTTGGCCAGATCGTGTGCGTCACGGGGGTCTCGGGTTCCGGCAAGTCGACCCTTACCAATCAGACGCTCTATGAAGGCCTGCACCGTCTGAAGGGCGGCAGCGGGGACGGCAAGGTCGGGGCCCACGACACCATTCGCGGCCATGACCGCGTCGATGCCGTCGAGCTGGTGGACCAGGGCTCCATTGGGCGCTCCCCGCGCTCGAACCCGGCCACGTACACCAACGCGTTCGACGGCATCCGCAAGCGGTTTGCCGACACGCGGCAGGCGAACGTCCATGGCTACGACAAGGGCTTCTTCAGCTTTAACACGAGCGGCGGGCGTTGTGAGGAGTGCGAGGGGCAGGGCGTGGTGAAGGTGGAGATGCAGTTCCTGGCCGACCTCTACCTGGAGTGTGAGGCCTGCAACGGCCGTCGCTACAAGAAGGAGGCGCTCGACGTGACGTACCAGGGCAAGACCATCGCCGACGTGCTCGATATGACCGTCGACGAGGCGGCCGACTTCTTCGAGGGGGAGCGCGCGGTCACGAACAAGCTGGAGACACTACAGGAGATTGGACTCGGCTACCTTACGCTCGGCCAGCCGTCCACCACGCTCAGCGGCGGGGAGGCCCAGCGGATCAAGCTGGCCAGTCACCTGAATAGCCGGTCCTCGGACCGCACGCTCTACATCTTCGACGAGCCGACGACGGGCCTCCACTTCGACGACATCAAGCAGCTCCTTGGGGCCTTCGAGCAGCTGGTTGAGGCGGGGCATTCGGTCGTGATCATTGAGCACAACCTCGACGTGATCACGTACGCCGACTACGTAATCGACCTAGGCCCAGAGGGCGGAGCGGAGGGAGGCGAGGTCGTCGTGGCGGGGACGCCCGAGGAGGTGGCGGCGTGTGCGGAGAGCCACACCGGCCGGTTTCTGAGCGACGTGCTGGGGTAGATGGTGTGCAGGACACGAAGGGGACTCGGGGCCGGATGCCCGTCCCTCGCGGGCCCACCACGGCCGCTCCTTCCTGAACCGTGACGTCTTTCGGGCCTTCCCTCCCCCTGCCAGTACCTGAGGCCCACCCTACGGTCACAAGATGCATCCTGAAATCGCGCTCCGTGCGTGCGGGGTTCACGAAAAACCCATGCGGGGGCGCGTTACTCTCTCCCGGTTCCCTGCGACTTAGGCGGTGGCGAACCCCAAAACCAAGGGGTTCTCCTTTCTGGCATCGATCCATGACGGCCGATCACACATGGCCTCTCCTGCAACGAAGACCCCTCCAGCACAGACGACACGCATGGGCCGGCCTGCCCGTCGGTCGGACAAGCGTGTGGCCCTGTTTGCCGGCGCCTACAACCACATCGCCGACGGCGTCTCGCTCACGCTCAATCGGCTGGTTGACCACCTTGAGCGGCAGGGCGTTGCCGTTCGGGTCTTTGCGCCTACGGTCGACGACCCCCCGATCGATCATGCCGGTACGCTGGTCCCGGTGCCGTCGGTGCCCCTGCCGGGCCGTTCTGAATACCGGGCCGCGCTGGGGCTCACGCCGTCGGTGCGCCGTCGGCTGGAGGCTTTCGACCCCACGCTCTACCACATCGCCACGCCGGATCTGCTGGGGCGCCATGCGCTGAAGGCCGCGCAGGAGAAGGGCGTGCCGGTCGTCTCGTCCTACCACACCCACTTTAGTTCGTACCTGAAGTACTACCACCTTAACCTGATAGAGCCGGTCCTGTGGGGGTACCTGCGCCGCTTCTACGCCCAGTGCGAGCAGGTGTACGTTCCCTCCCACGCCGTAGCCGACATCCTCCGGGAGCATGGCATCTCGGATGGCCTTCGCCTGTGGCGACGCGGCGTCGATACGAATCGATTCTCGCCCCATCGGCGCTCGATGGCGTGGCGTCGCGCCCATGGGATCGGGCCCGACGAGGTGGTCGTTACGTTTGTCAGTCGCCTCGTGTGGGAGAAGGGGCTCGACGTGTACGCCGACGTGATTGAGCGGCTCGAGGCCCGGGGCGTGCCGCACCGAAGCCTTGTGGTGGGGGACGGCCCGGCCCGCGACGAACTCGAAGCGCAGCTCCCCAACACGGTCTTTGCGGGCTTCCTGGAGGGGGACAATCTGGCCCGGGCGTACGCCTCGTCGGATGTGTTCCTGTTCCCGAGCGACACCGAAACGTTCGGGAACGTGACCCTGGAGGCCATGGCTTCGGGGCTGCCCACCGTTTGTGCCAATGCGGCCGGCAGCCGCGATCTCGTGGAAGACGGCGTCACGGGGCGGCTCTGTCCTCCGGCCGATACCGCGGCCTTTGCTGAGGCCACCCGCCGCCTCATCCTCGACACCTCCCGCCGCCGCGAGATGAGCACCGTCGCGCACGACCGCGCCCAGGAATTCACGTGGGCGTCCGTTCTGGGTCGGATGAACGAGTACTACGACGAGGTCCTGTCTCGCCATGCGCCGTCCAGCGTCGGCGCGTCCGTCGGATAGCCCCGGTATGCCCCGTGCGCCTGCTCTTCGTATCCCATTCGGTGCCCCCAAAGGGCCGCCCGCTTGAGAACGTCGGGGGAATGCAGCGCGTGGCGCTCAAGCTCCACGACGCCCTCCAGAAGCGGGCGGGGGGGGATTCGAGCCTCGACTATGAGTCGCGTCTGCTGCGGTGTTCGTGGCGGTGGGTCCACCTCAAGACGCCCGTCTTTCTCACAACGACGCTCGGGCGCCTGGCGTGGACCATTCGGCGCGAGGCCGTCGATGTGGTGCTCTTTTCGTCGATGGTGACCGCCGCCCTCGCCGTGCCCCTGCGCGGCATGCTGCGTCGCCACGGGGTGCAGACGGCGGCCATCGTACACGGGCTGGACGTGACAACCCCATTCCCACCCTACCAGTGGTTTGTGCCGCGCGTGTTTGATGCGCTGGATGCCGTCCTGCCGGTGAGCCGGGCCACCAAGCAGGCCTGTCGGGAGCGGGGCGCCACCGCTCAGCAGCTTTGCGTCGTTCCCAATGGAATTGATACCGACCGCTTCCACCGCCCGGACAGCCAGGCCGAGGCGCGGACGCAATTAGAAGCAGGCCTTGAGGTGACGCCGCCTCCACCCCCGCCCGAGGCCTTTCTGCTCTGCAGCGTGGGGCGGCACGTCCGGCGGAAGGGATTTCACTGGTTTGTGGACACCGTGATGCCCCGCCTGCCGGACAACGTTCATTACTGGATCGCAGGGGACGGGCCGAACACCGAGGCCATCCAGGAGGCCATCGACGCCCGCCACCTCCACCCCCGGGTGCGGCTGCTGGGGCGCATCACCAATGCGAACCTGGCCCGGCTGTACCGCGCCTCGGACCTGTTTATCATGCCCAACGTGCCGGTGGAGGGGGACATGGAGGGGTTCGGTGTCGTGCTCCTGGAGGCGGCTCAATGTGGCACCCCGGCCATCGCCGCTCGACTGGAAGGCATTCAGGATGTCATTGCGGAAGGGGAAAACGGACACCTCGTGCCGCCGGAGACCCCAGAGGCCTTCGTTTCGGCCATTCGACGGTACTACGATGCGCCCGAGCAGTTGGCCCCGATGGCCCGGCGGGCCGCGGCCTACACCACAGATCGGTTTGGGTGGGCCTCCGTGGCCGATACGTATCTATCCGTGCTGCGCACGCTCGACACGTCGGGGCAGCCGCCGGCCCAGGTGCGACTGGCCCCGTCCGAGCCACTTCCCGTACAGCCCCACGCCGCATAGGCCGTCGGATGAACCTGAGCCTCCGGGCGGCACAATCGGGACGCGCCGGCATATGATGCTGCCCGTGTGTCCTTCACCTACCCCCTGTACGGAATGCCGACTCGCCTCGCCCGCGAACTCGCCGAACTGCGGTCTCGACTGCTCGACATGGCCACCATCGTGGCGGAGCAGTTCACCGACGCCGTCGATGCCCTCATGGATCACGACCTCGAACGGGCTGAGGCCGTCGTCAACCGTGACCGTGAGGTGGACGCCATTGAGCTGGAGGTAGACAAGTACTGCGAGCGCATCCTCGCGCGACACCAGCCGGTCGCCACCGACCTCCGCACGCTCCTCACGGTGGAGAAGATCAACACCGACCTGGAGCGCATCGGCGACCACTGCAGCAATCTGGCCCGCAACACGGAGCATGTCACGGAGGCACCGGGGGTTCTGGACTCCATCAAGCTCCGCGAGATGAGCACCACGGCCCGCCGCATGCTCGAAGACGCGAAGCAGGCGTTTCTGGACCGCGACGTGGAGCTCGCCCGCCGCATTCCTGATCTCGACGACAAGGTGGACCGCCTGCACCACGAAAACTTCCGGACGCTCGTCGACTACATCCGCACCCATCCGGAGCACGCCGAGGCAGCGGCTCATCTCATTACGGCCAGCAAGGCCCTGGAGCGCATCTCGGACCACTCCACCAATATCGCCAAGAGCGTCGTCTTTCTCATCGAGGGAGTTGACATCCGCCACCCCGATGTGCAGGCCGAGGCCGCGTCGGGGGACGGACGCAGCGAGACGTGAAAGGCTACTCGGGCGACGACGCGGACCAGTGCAGGGTGGCCACGACGGGCCGGTGATCCGAGACGGCCTCGTATCCATCGAGTGCTCGCACGCCGGCAGAGCCGACCCGCCACGCCGGGCCGGCCAGTACGTGGTCAATGCGCACCAGGGGACGCCGGGCGGGAAAGGTGGCCGACCATCCCCGTCCGCGCTGCGTCACCGCGTCCTGCAGGCCCTGTGCAATGTGTCGGTAGGCCCACTGGTGCCGCGTGCTGTTGAAGTCGCCCGTCACCAGCACGGGATGCTGTGCCTGTTCAATGGCGCGCCGCACGCGGCGGGCCTGCTCCGCCCGATGCAGCGCCCCGGTCCGGTACGTCTGTAGAAAGGCCCACCAGCGCGCCGGGTCGGTCCACGCGCCCGGTTCGGCCCAGGGACGGCTGCCCACCGTGTGCAGGTGGAGGTTGAAGAGCACAACCGGACGGTTTTGCCACTGAAAATGCGTTCGAGTAAATCGGGAGCGGGCCGACGAGTCGCCGTCTGGAGGCAACGGGTGGACCTGAAGAGAGTCGAGCGGAATGCGCCCAAGGACCGGTTGCTGAATCACCGTACGCCACGGGAGGGAGAGCGGAAGGGTGTAGCCGGTAGGGTCCTGGATGACGTCCCGAAGAGACGGAGACACCGAGACAGATCGGTCGGCGGTGTGGGTGTGCACCCGTGATTCTTGGAGGGCCAGAACGGCCGGGGCCTCGCGGTCCAGGAGGGAGGCGAGGGCAGGGGCCGCGCCGTCCGGAGTGTACGTCCCGGGCACGTTGAACGACATGATGCGCAGCCCATCGTCCGCAGGAGAGGCCGACCAGGCACCCAGCGAGGGGCCGAAGCGGGCGAGGAGCAGTGCCATCAGTACGAGGGCGGCGCCTCCCGGAAGCCATTGGCGTCGGTGCCAGGCGCGTCCTGCTAGAACGAGCGCCACGCCCCCGGCTCCAACGGCCAGGGGGCCCAGTCCAACAGCGAGCAGGTTGGCCCACCAAAACAGGGTCGGGGGGAGGAAGGGGGCGGTGTACCCGAGCAAGAAGCAGGCGACGAGAAGCGCGGCTCCCCCGTTCACAACAGCCCACAAGGAACGCCTGAGCATAGGACGAGGGGGACGACAATCAGTACGGCGAGTACGGAGCGGCCAGGGGGAGTCATCGGCTGGACTGCGCCGGTTCAAGGAGGGAGGCCTCGGGGCGAGAGGGCGGCGATGGGGCAGGGGTCGGAGCGCGGGCGGCGACCGCCTCGATTTCTCGAATGAATCGGGGCTGGGCCTCCTGCACCCACCGCCGAAACTCGTCGGTACGGGGGCAGGCGCCCGGAAGGGCGGAGCGCAGCTCGTCGACGTTGAATCGACCGCTTCGGATGCCGGCGCCGGCCCGCACGGTATCGAACGCATTGCAGAGCTGCTCAAAGTGTCCCTCGACGGGCACCACCTGCACGGGCGTGCCCAGGTACATTGCCTCGCCCACCGACTCGAAGCCGGCCGTCGACACAAGGCCCCGGCAGCGCGCCATAAACGAGAGAAATTTCGCGTCGTCGAGCTGGTGGAACGTGAGCGTCTCGTCGTACGGGTCCACAGGGGGAGCGTCGGGACGGTCCCAGAAGCAATGGAGCGGCACGTCGGGGGTTTGCTCGTGCCACCGGATCACTTCGTCGGCGTAGCCGCTGTTGAGGATATAGACGAGAAAGAAGGGCTCCTGCTCGTCCTGCGGCTGCCGGAACACATCGGGTCGGAGGAGGGGGGGCAAGACGACCAGGCCGTCCTGCGGACGGTCGGGGGCCGGGTAGAGCGAGAGGGCGAGGCGGCGATCCGCCCCCCAGGCGGTGCACCGCGAAAAGGCGCGGGCCATCCAGCGTTCGCCCCATCGCCCGGGCGGGAACTGGTACGTTGGGTGGTGAAACATGTACTGATGTCCCACCGCCACGTGGGGCACCTCCGGACGATAGCGCATGGCGTAGGCCCCGCCCAGCGGCTCGAAGAAGTTGACAATCACGTCGGGGTCGTGCGCCGCCACGGCCGCGTCGATCGTGCGAAGGCTGCGGAGGAACGCGGGGACACGGGCCAATTCGTGCCACAGGGTGGCCCAGGGGCGCACGGACCGATCGTTGTCGTCCGGCACAAAGCTTGGGCTCTTTACAAAGGTGACCGGGGCCTCGAAGCCGTCCTGGAAAAACGAGGGGACGGTCCGGCACCGGCTCTGTCCCACGATGACCTCGGACACAGAGTGCCCGGCCTCGCGGAGGAGGCGGCGCAGCGACAGGGCCTGTGTAAGGTGGCCCCGGCCCTCCCCCTGAACCAGAAAAAGGCAACGCAGCGACATCGTGGAAAATACGCGGGCGAGCACGAATTGAGACACCCACATGCACACGGATCCGCCGATGCCGTTCCGTCGGCACCGAACGAAGACGCAGGCGTGACGGAGAACAAAAAAACGCCGGGCGCTACCGACCCTCGTCGGCAACGCCCGGCGAAAAAAATCATCGACCAACGTTCGGGCAACCTCTTTTGGATCTCCAGAAACGCAATCGACTACTGGAGCTCGCCGTTCTGATCCAGCAGCGTCCAGCCCTTCGCCCAGTTGTCGTTCGGGCCAAAGGCGCCCTTGTAGTTGACGTCCACGAGGTCGGCATTCTCCCCGCCCGTATCGCCGAAGCCATCAACCGGCGAAAGCGCTGTGGTCGTGGCCGGGCCGGCCGCTCGCGGATCGAAGTCGACGATGTCCTGATCGTCCTGTCGGTTCATCGCCTGGATCGGCGACTCGGCCGTGAGCTGATTGTCGTTGTCGCGGAGCACCTGTGCAAGGTCCCCGCGCCAACTCTCGTCGACGGGCTGCCCATCCTCCTCCGTAATCTGGATGATGTCCTCGAACGTCGTGTTGCCGGGATCGTAGTCCGCCCCCACGTTCCACCAGAGGTTGTTTGCGTGGACGAGATCGCCGTTCTCGGCCCGCTCGCGCGCATCGGAGCGGTCGGAACGATCCTCAATCTCCAGCCCGGCGCTCGTCGTGCGCCCGTCCATGAAGATGGTGTTGTAATAGGAGGTCGCGTTGTTGTCCCGCTGCATGAGCATCGGCTCGCCCTGGTCGCCGTCGATGCCGCCCACGCCGGGGCCGACGCCGATGTACGTGGCGTTCGCAACCTTCGAGGTGGCGAACGGCTCGCCGTCTTCCGGGTCCGTGCCGCCGTCGTGCTCGCCAATGCGGCCGGACTCGTCGGTGGCCTGCACGGCGAGCCAGAACTGGTTGCTGCCGCGGTAGCCCTCGTCGATGTCGAAGTTGTCGTCCGACGTGAAGGCGGCGATGAGGTACTTCGTGTTCACCGTGCCCCCGAACCACTCGAAGCCGTCGTCGTCGCTGGCGTAGGATTCGACGTACTCGATGGTTGAGCCGTTGCCGACGCCGCCGAGCGTGAGGCCCTGAATTTCGTCGCCGCCGCCGAGTTGGGTTCCGGTGTGGCGGATGGATACGAAGCGGAAGGTCCCGACGTCGTGGTTGTCGTTGAACCCGTTTCCATCAACGTCCCCGTAGTCGGCCCGATCGCCTGCGAGGTCGTCGGGCACGCCCTCGATCGTGGTCGTCGGCGGCTCCGAGTTGATCGTCGCGTCGCCGAGCAGAATCACGCCCCCCCAGAGGCCTCGGGTCCCGCGGTCGAAGCCGCTCCCGTCATCGTCCTGGGCGGTGAAGATGATCGGATCGGCCTGAGATGGGTCGTCGCTCCCGGGATTGCCGTCCGCCTCGATCGTGCCTCCGACACTTACGATCAGCGCCGCGGCGTCGGCCCCGTCGCCGGGCATGCCCTGAATCAGCGTACCGGGCTCAATGTTGAGCGTCTCGCCGTCATTGACGAAGACGAAGTTGTCGAGCCGATAAACGAAGTCGCTCGACCACGTAACGTCCGTCACTTCATTTCCGTCGGCGTCGAGGTACGCAATGCCGCGATCCTCGGCGTCGTCGCTCACCTCGATGACCGGCGTCCCGCCAACCTCGGCGTCGGTCGTGTCGTAGTTTGCGTTTTCAACGACCGTGTCGTCGCCGTCGTCGTCATCTCCGTCGTCCATTCCGCCGTTTGAATCACAGCCGACCGCAAAAAGCAATCCGGCGGTGACGAGGAGGGCGCCCAGTCTCCGAAGGACAGAGAACCATTCATTTGATGTCGTTGTATTGATCCGTTGCATAATGCGTATGCCTTTGAGTGAAAAAGGTGCGCTATCGCGCAGGAGGTGCTGGATAATCGTTGGGTAACACCCTCCTGCGAATCACAGAAGGGGGAGCCGTCGTCGCGGCTTCCCCCTTCGTTTTGTGGATCGTGCTTCTCGCCGATGTCGCCACCGGCCCGGGGCCCCCCAATGCACAGGGCCAGCTCTTCTGGTTCGTCCGTGGATGCTTTTCACAACGGTCACGTACAGCGGCGTCGATTAGAAGGAATACGAGACCCCGACTGAGATCGTCCGACCAATCGGACGCCGGTCGTTGACAAACTCCTTTCCTTTGAAGGTCTGCGAGACGGTTTCTTCGCTGTTCAGCACGTTTTTGACGGACGCCTTTATTTCAATGCCCCGGAGAAGTCGCTGCGACGCCATCACGTCGAGCGTGCTCCGGCCCCGTTCAAAAATATCGACCCCGTTGCGGGAGACCGTTTGCAGTCGGTCGCCGAAGCGGTTGAAGAAGACGTTGACGCTGGTGCCCGTGTCGGGGTGTTCGTAGCCCGCGTTCAGGTTCAGCAGATAGGGCGACTGGCCCTGGAGCGGGCGCGTCTCGTTCGGGTCCTCGTCAAACGCCCGGATGGCCTGCAGGACCTCCTCAGTTCGGGTAACTTCCGATTCGGCCAACGTCAGGTTGCCGCCCACCTGCGCGTGGCGGAGCCAGGAGGCAAGGTCGCCCAGGTTCTTTCGGGCTTCCAGTTCCAGTCCGTAGACGGTGGCGTCGTCCCGATTCCGATAGGTGACCACCTGGTTGGCGGCGGCCTGCGGATCAATCGTCCGCTCGATGGGATCGGTGAAGCTTTTGTAGTAGACGCTCGCCGAGAGGAGCTCGCCGGGCCTCGCAAACCACTCCCAGCGGAGGTCCAGGTTGTCCACGACCGTCCGGTCGAGATTTTCGTTGCCCCGCTCGATGAAGTCGCCGACGAAGCTGAACGACTCAAAGGGGGCAAACTCCCGGAAGGAGGGAAGCGCAATGGTGCGCCCGTAGGCCAGGCGCAGGTTCATGTCCTCCCGGAGCGACCAGATGAGATTGGCGGACGGTAGCACGTCCGTGTTCGCGAATTCGCCCTGAAGGCGTTCCTCGAACGCGGTGAGCGACATGTCCGAGTGCTCCAGCCGCGCGCCCCCGACGAACTTGAGCGAGGGCACGCCGGGCACGGGCGTCTCGATCATCAGGAAGCCGGCCCCGGTCTGCTGGTCGGCGTCGTAGTTGTTGCGCTTCTCCGTCCGATCGAGCACGTAGGTGCCGAAATTGCCGTTGTCGTCAATGAGGCCGGCCTGTTTGTTGACGTACGCGTTGGGGTCGCCGGCAAAGTCGGCCTTGTCGGTCCCGTGGTCGAAGCGGCGCTCCCGAAAGGCGCGCGTCTTCGTTCGGTAGCGCCCGCCCACAGTGAACGAGGCGTCGCCCAGCGGCACCTCGACGGAGACGTTTGCCGAGGCGTCGTCCTCCTCCAGGTCCCGGAAATACCGGGCCGGGATCGGGTAGATGGATTTCGAGATGGAGTAGGTCGTGTCGTCTTCTCGTGGCGTGAATTGGTTGGAGAAGAAGCGGTAGTCGGGCTCGTCTCGCGTCACCCGCGAAAGGGAGCCCTTCCACTCGATCCGGATGCCGTCGCGGCCGCTGCCCAGCCGGTGGGTGCCGGTCAGCTCGCCGGACCGGACCGCCCGCTCCGTCGTTCGGGACACCCGCGTCTGAAAGCGCTGGCCGGACGAGAGGTCCCGGGGCAGGAGCCCCGTTTCGACGCGGGCCTCGTTCTCTTCGTCCTGGTTGTACAGAAGGCGCAACCCCAGTTCGTGCTGCGGCGCCGGCTGGACGTTCACCCCGACGAGCCCGCCCCACAGCACGTTCTCCACACCGCGCTGCGTGGTGTAGTCGGCCTCCGCGCCAAGGGATTCTGACTCCAGCCCGCCCTGCTGGTACCGGGCCGTGGTTCCGTCGTCGTATCCCGAAAAGGATTCGTCGTAGGACAGGGAGGCGATCACCCCAAGGGGCCGGTCTCCGAGGACCTGAAACTGGTTGCCGGCGGACACCTCCGCACTACGATTGCCCACAATCTCGTCGCTCCGGGGGGTTACCCGTGTGGCGAACGCCCGGCTCAGTTCGTTCAGGGCCTGTCGCTTCTCGGGATCGTTGAACGTCTGCGCGATGTTTTCGGGCACGTTCGGATCGTTGGCCGCCTCGGGGACCTTACTCAGGCCGCGCGTCGGACGGAGAACGGTCCCGCCGATTCCAACTTCGCTATTGAAGGACGTAGAGAGGGACGCGTTAACGAACCCGTCCTCTGGGAACGACTTGGTGTGAATGTTGATGGAGCCGCCCGTAAGCGTTCCGGACTGTTCCGGGGTAAAGGTTTTGGTGGTAACGATGTTGTCGATGAGGTTGGACGGAAAAATATCGAGCGCCACGCTGTTGCCGTCCGGGTCGGCGCTCGGCATTGTGCTTCCGTTGAGTTCGGTTTTGACGTAGCGTCCCTGAAGTCCCCGCACGTTTACGTACTTGCCCTCTACGACCGAGGCCCCCGTCACCTTGCTCATCGCGTCGGCCGCGGTGCCCGCCCCGGCTCGGCCAATGTCCTCGGCGCTGATGGCGTTGCTGACGGCGGCCGCCTCAGCCCGCTGATTGAGCAGGCCCGCCTCCGTGTCGCGGGCGGCTCGGGCCGACACCACCACCTCGTTGAGCTCGCGGGACGCCTCGGCCAGCGTGGCGTCCAGGGTCGTGGTTTCTCCGGGGCGCACCTCCACGTCCGTCACGGTCTTTTGCTGAAAGCCGACAAAGGAGAAGCGTACGTCGTACGTGCCCGGCGCGAGGTCGTCGAGTCGGTAGCGCCCGTTCAGATTGGTGGAGGTGCCTGTGGAGGTGCCTTCGATGGTGACGTTGGCGCCGGGGAGGGGCTCGCCCTGCTGTGCGTCAACGACGACGCCCGCAAGGCGTCCGTCGGATTCAGCGTCCTGTTGCGGCTGGGCTGTCACTGGCAGGCCGAGGAGAAGCGGCGTGAGGAGGAGACACCCCAACCCGACAAGCAGACGAGAGGGCCCAGTGGGCATGGGGAGAACGACGATCGGTTCGGGAGAGCATACGGACGACTGTGCAGGCCGGTAGTGTGTCGTTGCCTGGGCCTCCACCGGTTGTGCTGGCTTTATGATACAAGCAGACTGTTATGTCGCGATTACTCCCCCGTTACCCTTCCATTAAGGCGTGCCGGGGCCCGCGCGTGCTTCGACGGCTGCGGGGCTGGCCCCAGGCGCCCCCCGGATGCAGCGGTAAATGTTTTTGTAATAGATCCTATCTGAAAAGATGTAAAGGAGTTAACTTGTACATTTGTGTTTATATTACAAACTCCAAATGACTTTTCATAAACGGCTTTACCATTTTGTATTATCATGAAAGCCGCTCCGGGGGCATTAGAAACCTTCATATCAGAAATAATTGTGTTCTCT
>JAWOAQ010000006.1:0-6473 GCA_046498495.1 Salinibacter sp.
GAAAGGTCGTGAACCTTGAGTTGGGCAGGAAGGGTCGACTCAATGGCATCTTTAATTAGCATGTGTTCGTCGCTTGGCAAGTCAAAAAAGGCACTTTGATCCGTAAACTTGGCGGTGCAGGGCCCCGAACAGGACAAGCACGCCGTCCCCAATAAACTTTGACACAAACCCGCTGTGGGCATCTGCCGCCCAGTCCATACGCTGGAAGTAGGTGTTCAGCAGTGCAACCAGATCGGCCGCTTCCATCTGCTCGCTCAAGGCCGTAAAGCCCCGAAGGTCGGCAAAGAGCATGGTGACCTCGCGCGACTCGGCAATGTCGAGGGAATCGTGGTCCAGGATGGTGTCCACGACTCGTGAGGGGGCGAACCGATTAAACGTGCGCTGGAGCTGCTCGAGCTCCTGGTTGGCCTCCGCCAATCGCCGTCGCAAAACCTGCGTGCGCTGGTAATAAAACCAAAAGGCGGTTCCCAGCCCAGCCCCCACCGCCAGAACGAGAAGGAGATCGGTCGTCATCGCGATTCGGAAAGCGGCTGCAAGACGCGGAGGCGAGCAAGGGCATTCGTGAGCGCAACCGACGCAACCGCGTCGATGGTCTCGTCTCGGGACAAGTCCTGCGTGTGGCGGCGCGTGGCGCGCTGAATATGACCGGCCTCGTAGCGGATGGCTGCACGGGCCAGTTGCAAAAGGGAGGACTCGGCGCTGCTCCCCTGCCCGTCCCCCAAATGATCCACGAGGGCTTTCGCCTCCGCTCGCGGGGTGGACGTTCGCTCGGCCAGAAGCGTGTAGGCCCTCTTCTCAAGAAACGTGACGTGCAGCCCACGGGCCACAACGGCCAGCATCAAGAGTTTGGGACGAAGGGCGAGGGCACCGTCGGGCCGAATCCATTTCTGTGTGAGATCCTGCAGCAGCGATCCGATGCTCGTCCCCACCAGGGTCCCCGTCCACTCCCCGAAAGGACCAGAAACGTCTTCGGGGGCGAGGACAGAAGTACGATGAGAGGACAGCTGCTGCCACCCGTGGAGCAGGGGACTCACAATCGGCTGGATGAGGTCAAAATACCAGCGTGAGGTCATATCCTCCAGGCGATGGTTGACGGGCGAGGCGAGCATCGTGCTGGCCCGATTCACAAGCGTCCCAAGCACCGCCGACCCGACCACTTCCCGGATCGCCGGCGGGGCGAGGCCTATGTCGCGAAGCTGCTCGACCGAGCCTCCCTGATGCGATCGGAGCCGTCCCTGTGATACCCGTATGGCAAACCGAAGGGCGCCCTCCTCCGCCCGATCGCGATCGCCCAGGTACATGTCCCCCTCCAACCGGTCGAGATCGGATTTTGTATAGCCTGCCATTCGCAAAAATGCCCAGAACGTCCCAAAGCAAAACCGACAGGCGTTGTCTCGGGCCACCACAAAGCAGATGGCCGAGACAAGGTCCGTGTCAATGTGGTGCACCGTAGGGGCTGATAAAAACAAAAACGGACGGTACAGCCATGGGTGGGGCGCCAGGTACGGCACAACAGTGGGGACAAGGCCGGTTCGGCGCCGAAATTTCCGACTGAGCTCCGTGCTCGGCTGCGGCTCTACGAGCGGAGCGTCCCAGGAGGACGTGTCGGGCATCGACGCCGGGCCTACGCCTGTGGACGACAAGGCGGTCATAAAAAAACAACTGGGGGAATATGCAGAGTCCCTACGGAACGAGGTGTACGGACGCCGCATCAGTTGGATCTGCACCCACGTGGCGCATCGTTACTTTGCCCAGAACACGGCGGCGATGCCCCCGTGGGACCGGCAGCCCGACGGCGGACCCCGACCGGGGGGTCTTCGTTGAAGATTTGACGCATGAGCCGAATCCCTCTTGACTATGCCGACTCCTCAGCTGGAAGACGACGGACGGGTCGTTACGCTCGACCTCCACGGCGCAACGATAGACGAAGCGCTCGATCTCACCTATCGCACCCTACGGCTTGCGGAAGATCGAGGCCGGTCGCGACTCCGTCTCATCCACGGCTCCTCGACCACGCAGGCGGGGGCCGACCGCACCATCAAACGCGCGCTCTACGACCGTCTGGACCAGGGCGCCCTCGGAGCGCACGCGTCAAACGTGATGCGCCGGCGGGACACCCTCATCCTAGGCCTCGACGTAACGGCCGCCAACGACCCCACACCGATTCGATTGCGCGACGTGCAGTCGCGGTAAAAACAGGGCACATTAGCTTCAGGTACACGAGTTCATGCGCCGGATCGACCACCATAATCATCGGCCTTCGGTGCCGCGTGTCCCCTGCGTGTTGTACATTCAGATTGCGCGATCATTCGCGCCCGAAGGACCTCTCCAAACGAGGCCCCAGAGGGCGGAGCTACACAGTATCAGGAGGACCCCGGTCCGGGTCTCGAGTAACGGCTCATGGGTTCTCCCCTGTATTCCCAAACGGATCTTTTCGCACCACCGTACCCCTTGCACATGCGCCCTCGCATCGGCATTACCACCAGCTACGAGGACGGCACGCAGTCGTTGAGCCGTCGGTACGTCACCGCGGTTGAGCGGGCCGGGGGCACTCCCCTGCCGCTGCCGATGCCCGACACCGCCGCTCCTTACGACGACCTTGCGCCCCTCCTGGACGGACTTATCGTGATCGGAGGACCGGCCGTCACCGAGGGGCTCGTCGGCGCGCTGGCCGATGAACTTTCGCCCCCATCCGATCGCCGGTCCGCCTCCGATCGGGGCTGGCTCGACCGGGTCTGGGACCGTGGTCGCCCGATTTTGGGCATCTGCTACGGCATGCAGCTTCTGAATGCCCGAGCGGGCGGCGCCCTGTACGGCGACGTGGAGCGGCAACGAGAGGCGGCTCAATCACACAGCCAGAAGCGAGACGCGGCCGCCCACCCGGTGCACCTCGCGCCGTCGTCCCTCCTGCGGGACGTGGTCGGCCAGGACACGCTCACCGTGAACACCCGCCACCTACAAGCCCTCGCCTCCCTTGGCGATGGATTCTCGGTGGCGGCCCGCGCCCCCGATGGGGTCATTGAGGCGATCGAACACGAAAACGGGCGCGTCCTTGGCGTCCAGTTTCACCCCGAGCGCATGGGAGATGTCATGGCCCCCCTGTTTCGGCACTTCGTAGCCCAGGCCGCCCAAGAACCGGCCCCGTCGCCCCCACCGCCTGCCGCCTGACGACGGCGATTGTATGTCTCGTCTTCCGTCCACATTGCTCGGACGCCTCGCCGCCGGCACTGCCGCTGTGGGCATCGTCGTGGTGCTTCTGGCCACGACCCTTCGCATCGCCCCGTGGGCGCCCCCCTCCGCCGTGTCGCTTTCCCCCCCGAGCGTCCTTTCTTCGGTCGCGGAATTTTCCCTCCCCGTTTGGGAGGAGACGGCCCCGGCCCCCTCCCTGCAATCGCTCGACATTCACCCCGCCCAAACGCTCCAACCCTACTTCCCGCCCGGGGCCCGCCTCCAGGATGCCTCCCTCAACGCCCCGATTCCCGCGTTTCACACCCTGCTCCACCAGTACGCCCAGCGCCAGGGCGCCGACGACAACTTCACCGTGCGCGTCCTCGACCGCCGGACCGATGCGACGCTTGAGCTCTACGAACTGGCCGACCGGCGGGCCCAGTATCAGCACACGGACACAATCGACTGGCGCGAGGTCGACGACCAGCGTCGCGCCGTCACGGACGATCTCGTGGACAAGTACGAGGCGCAGGGCATTCCCATCGACGACATCACGGTCCGATGGGGACGCGCCAATCAGGTTCAGAAAGCCCACCAGCGGGATGCCCCGTTCGCGGCCTACGAAATCCAACTGGCCCGCACCTTGGGCCTGAGCCTGCTGGCCACTGAAATTGGCACCGTCGAGACCTTCAATCAGGACCACCTTGTATCGGGCGCCGGTGCTCGAAGCCGCTACCAGATGATGCCGTGGCTCCTTCGGAAGGGGGGAGTGAATCAGTATCAGCTGTACACAAAGGGAGGCGCTCCGATTGCCGTCCAGGAAGAGCTGCACCCCCTCCTTACCCTGGAACCGGCCTTTCTCTTGCTGCGCGGCTATGTCAATGCCGTTGGGCACGAGATTCCCGGCCTGTCGGCCTACCACACCGGCCCTGGCAACATCTTTCGGCTCTACCGCCTCTATTACACGGAGTCCCAGCACTTTTCCGCCGCGTCGACCGTTGCGGATGCCTACGCCTGGGCCCTCACCGAGGGCTTCGACACCGTCCGGGAGGGCTCCACCTTCGGCCCCTACTCGCGGCGCTACGTGCCCTCGCTTCACGGCTCGCTGCAGGCCAACCGGCGGGGCCTTCCGGATTCGGCCGAGACAATGCGGGCCGCCCGCGTTCAGGTGCGCCCCACCGCCAGCGTGACGCTCGACAGACTACTCACGACGCTCGATTCGACCGATCAGGCTCTGCACTGGGGCCCCGTGGCGGACGAGCCGACGACATACCACCGATTCCGGGCCCTCAACCCGCACCTGGACCTCCCCGATGCGGCGTCGCCGACGGGGGGCGTGCCCGCGACAGGAAACGTGCGGCTGGTGTCCTCGACCGACGGCAAAAGGGTCCGCTTCTTCCTTCCTCCCGAAGCGCCCAGCGCCCTTTACACCGCCGGCCTCGACGTCCTCGCTCCCGGGGCCACGCTTCAATTCGACGACACGACCTACGCTCCCCCCTCGGACGAACAGAAGACGATCTGGGATCGCCAGTACGCCGCACTCGTCGACGACATTGCCCACTTCGGCTTCACGCCGAAAAACCGCAAGCGACTGCTTTCCCTCCACGACAGGTTTGAACGCCTGGCGGCCGACACCCCGTCCCCCTACCGGCGACGCCAGCTCGATATCATCCAAACCCACCGCCGCCTGTGGCTCTCGGGGCCGTGGAAGGACCTCTCGGATCTTACGATGCAGGTAACGGGGCGGGTGCCCACGCAGCCCCCGGCTGCCCTCTCTCTTCCGGATCCGCCGACGCCGTACCAGCTGGATCGGTCCGGCGGGACGCCGTAGGACCGCCGTCGCGGACGGGGCGCGGACACGCAGTTAGCCGTCGAGAAAATCGCCTCGCTTAATGCTTTTCCGTAGCTCCTGGAGCGACATCATCTTCTGCTGAAGGCGCTGCATCCGATCCTCGTCTCCCGCCCGAGACGCCGCGTAGGCCTGCTCCCGAACCGCGTCGATCGCCTCCTCCACACGATCCAGCTTCAGGAACTTCATCGCGCTCTCGGCGGCCTCGTACGGCCGGTCGTTGAGGCGCGGCACCCGGATGTCCTCCCGCTCGGCCCAGTTTTTCGAGGCCTCATGCTCGTTCATCATGACGGCGGCGGCCAGGCGCTGCAGGGCCTCGCCGTGCTCCCCGGAGAGAATCTCCTTCGGACGCATCCGGTCGTTCTGGTACATGGTGACGAGCGTCTTCACAAGCTCGCGGGCCGGGCCCTCGGTAAACTCGTCGAGCGCCATGTGCCCCAGCACGTGCTTTACCATGCGGGTGCCGTGCTCCAGCATGAGGCGCAGAAGCACCTTTTCTTCCGGGAGCAGACGCTGGGGCGACGCCTCGGCCTCTTCCCCCGAAGGCGACGATGCCTCTGGCGCTCCGGAGGGGGGAGACGCCGGTGCCCCTTGGGCCGGTGCCCCAGCTGGTTGCGGCGCGCGCTGCGAGGCCTCCTGCTCCTCCCGGCGCGCCTCCCGCTGACGGCGCCGCTTGCTTTGGTCTTCCAGTCGCTCCCGTTCTTCGTCCAACATCCGAAAGAGATCGGCATCCGGCACGCCCGCCACCTCACTCGTGCGCCGAACGTACTCCCGCCGCAGGTTGGGGTCAGGGATCTGGGCGACCGCCTCAATAATTTGCCGCTGGACCTCCACGCGGTCCTCGGGGGCGTTGAGGTCGCCGGCGCGACGCGCCCGCTGGTAAGCAAACGAGGGCAGATCTTGACGATGCTCGGCCACGTACTCGGCAAAGGCGTCGCCTCCCTCGGACTGTACAAACGCGTCGGGGTCGCTTCCCTCAGGTAGCTCCACCGCGTAGGCGCCCATCCCCTGCTTTAGCACCCGTTTCATGCCTCGCATGGCCGCCCGGCCGCCCGCCTCGTCCGCATCGTACAGCAGCAGGGCGCGCGTCGCGTAGCGCTCCAACGTCTCGATTTGCCCCTCGGTGAGGGCCGTGCCGCTGGATGCCACGACGTTTCCCACGTCCGCCTGGGACAGGCTAATGACGTCGGTGTATCCTTCCACCAGCATCACCACGTCTGTCTGACGGATGCTGCGCTTGGCCTGGTGCAGCCCGTAAAGCACCTCTTTCTTGTGGTAGACCGTTGTCTCGGGCGAGTTGATGTACTTCGGCTGATCGGCGTCCCCGTCAAGGATGCGCCCGGCAAAGGCGAGCACCTTGCCGGGCGCATCCTTGACGGGGACGCCGATCAGCCGAAGTACATCAACTCGCCCGAGACAACGGTCTACCACAAGAAAGAGGTGCTTCACGGGCTGC
>JAWOAQ010000155.1:0-3332 GCA_046498495.1 Salinibacter sp.
ACTTCGACAAAACTGAAGCACCGGTTTTCCAGCTGATATTGAAACGCCTGCCGGATGGCTTTTTTGGCCTTGTTGACCTGCTGGGGTTTGAGCACGGCCTGGCGATACAGGTGGGTATCTTGTTGGATTTGTCGGTGCAGCCTATCTCGTGGGGCGCTCGATGGAGTTAGGCTGGGTCCGTGATGGTCGAACGGCTTTCCTGACGCTCCTGGCGGGCAACGTGGTGATCTACTTGGTCGGTCTGCCGTGGCTGGCCGGTTTCGTGGGGTGGTCCGCGGCGCTGCCGTTGGGGCTCTATCCGTTCGTTGTCGGGGATTTCGTGAAGCTTGTGGCGGCGGCAGGGGTGGTCTCTGCCCGCTGTCGACTCAAGTAGAGAAGGGGGCGTACGTTGATGATGGAGACTCACACGCTGCAAGCCACGCCCATCGCCATTGTCGGGCAGGCCGGGATTTTCGCGCAAGCCCACGATGCCCGGGAATACTGGAACAATATCCTGGACAAGGTTGACTGCATCACGGAGGTCCCGCCCTCCCGCTGGCGAATTGAGGATTACTACGACCCGGACCCGGAGGCCCCAGACAAAGTCTACTGCAAGCGAGGGGGCTTCGTTCCCGACATCGACTTCAACCCAATCGAGTTTGGCATACCGCCCAACATCCTGGAGGTCACGGATGTCTCACAGCTGCTAAGCCTGGTGGTAGCCCGCGATCTGCTCGTGGATGCGGGGTACGGGGAGGAGTATGAAGGTCGGGCGTTTGACCGAGAGCGGGTGGGTGTCGTCCTGGGCATTGCGGGGGGGCAGAAGCTCATCACGCCGCTGACGGCGCGACTGCAGTATCCGGTTTGGGAGCGGGTGCTGGGCAGTTACGGACTGCCGGAGAAGACGATCTCCGACATCGTGGAGAGCATGAAGCTGGCGTATGTCGAGTGGAACGAGAACGCGTTCCCCGGCCTTCTGGGCAACGTCGTCGCCGGGCGAATCGCGAACCGTTTCAACCTCGGGGGGATGAACTGTGTGGTGGATGCCGCGTGTGCCAGCAGCTTGAGCGCGCTGAAGATGGCGGTGAGCCAGTTGATCGAGGGCAGCGCTGATATGATGATCGCTGGCGGGGTGGATACGGACAACTCGCCTTTCACGTACATGTGTTTCAGCAAGACGCCGGCCTTCACGCGGGGGGAGGTGCCCCGTCCGTTCGACGCTGAGGCCGACGGCATGATGGTGGGGGAGGGGATCGGGATGGTGTTGCTCAAGCGCCTGGCGGATGCGGAGCGCGATGGCGACAGGATCTACGCTGTCATCCGAGGCATCGGCGCGTCAAGTGACGGTCGTTACAAGAGTATCTACGCGCCCCGACCAAAGGGACAGGCGCTCGCGGTGCGGCGGGCGTATGAGGACGCCGGCGTCTCACCGCACACTGTAGGCCTGATTGAGGCCCACGGCACCGGTACCCGGGCCGGAGATCCGGCTGAGATCGAGGGGCTGCTACAGGTATTCGGGGATGGAGACGGCCGCGGCCGGCATATCGCGATCGGCAGCGTGAAATCGCAGATTGGGCACACGAAGGCAGCTGCCGGTGTTGCGGGCCTTCTCAAAGCGGCCCTGGCGCTCGATCAGAAGGTGCTCCCCCCGACGATCAACGTGGCCAAGCCTGCGCCGAGCCTCGAGGCGTCGCCCTTCTACGTGAACACGGAAAGCCGTCCGTGGATCCAGCCCGACGGCGCGCCTCGCCGAGCGGGCGTGAGCGCCTTTGGCTTTGGCGGGACGAACTATCACGTTGTGCTGGAGGAGTATCGGGCCGACCGTGCCCCTGAATCTCCTGGGGCCCGTGGCTCCCACATGCAGGGGCGCTATCGCTTAAGACGCGTCGCTCAACCGATTGTGCTTCACGCATCCTCGCCGGAAGCGCTCCTGGAGCGCTGCAAGCAGGTGCTTGCGGCACTGGGGGGAGAAGGGGTTGAGACTGGTGAGGGCGACGACCGCGGGGCCCGCCGAGTCTTTGAAGACCTAACAGAGGAGAGCAAAGCCCCGAGGATCTCGCGGGAGGCCGCCCGGCTGGGTTTTGTCGCCGACTCGCCGCGGGAGGCCCACGAGCTGCTCGGTGGCGCCATCGCGATGCTGGAGGCTGGCGCCGCCGGGCGTCTTGGGCCGGACGCCGACAGCTGGGAGCATCCCAAGGGCATATGGTATCGGCGGGAAGGGATGGAATCGGAGGGTCGCCTGGTGGCGCTCTTCCCAGGTCAGGGGGCGCAGTACGTAAACATGGGACGTGAGCTCGTGATGAACTTCCCCCCGCTCCGGGAGATGTATGGGCGGATGGATGCATTATTCGTGGAGGAAGGGCTGACGGCTTCGGCTGCGCTTGTGAGGCTCTCGGACGTGGTCTTCCCGCCGCCAGCCTTTGATGAGAAGGGTGAGCAAGAACAGCGAGCAGCCCTGCAGGCCACGGATTACGCTCAGGCTGCCATTGGGGTCTTCAGCGCCGGTCTCTACCGTCTGCTACAACAAGCCGGGTTCGAGCCAGACTTCACCGCCGGGCACAGCTTTGGTGAGCTGTCGGCGCTGTGGGCGGGTGGTGTGTTGAGCGACGAGGATTTCCTGAGGCTGGTCAAGGCTCGCGGGAGGGCGATGCGCCCTCCTGAGGGGGGAGCGGACTTCGACGCAGGCACGATGGCTGCGGTACAGGGACCGCTCGCGGAGATCGAGAGAGAGGTCGCTGCCCTGCCCACGAACGCCGCCGAAGAGCGCGTCATTATTGCGAACCAGAACTCCAACTCGCAGGTCGTTATAGCGGGGCCGACCGAGGACGTGCAGGAAGCTGCCGCAACCCTCAGTGCTAAGGGCTACCGTGTCACGATGCTGCCCGTCTCGGCGGCCTTCCACACGGCGGCGGTGGAGCACGCGTCAGCGCCCTTTGCTGAGGCCGTGGCCCCCACGGAATTCCGCACGCCCACGGCTAAGGTCTATTCCAACACCACCGGTGAGCCCTATCCCGATGATGCCGAGGCGGCAAAGGCGATCCTCGCGAACCATATCCTCAACCCGGTGCTCTTCAAGCGTCAGATCGACAATATCTACGCTGCCGGGGGACGGGTCTTCGTCGAGTTTGGACCCCGCCGCATCACGACAAACCTGGTGGAGGACGTCCTGGCGGACCAACCCCACATCGCAATCGCGCTGAATTCCAGTCGTAGCAAGTCCAGCGACCGTCAGTTCCGGGAGGCCATTGTGCAGCTTCGCGTCGCAGGCCTCAATCTGGACGACGTCGACCCTTATGAGCTGACGCAGTCATGAGGGCCTGTGGACTTCACGGGCTCGGACACATGTCGGAGAA
>JAWOAQ010000098.1:0-3787 GCA_046498495.1 Salinibacter sp.
GCCGGCCACCTCGCATTTGTGGGTGGCAGCGCCGTGCTCATAACCGGGACCAGCGCCGCCCTGTACCAGCGGCACCTCTCCTTTGGACGGGCCCAGGCCCAGCTCCAGAAGCAACGCGACCTGCTGCGCCGCGTGCAGGGCGTCGCCCAGGTGGGCGGGTGGGAGTACGACCCGGAGCAGGACGCGGTGAGCGGCACCGAAAAGCTCACGGAGCTGCTCTCGCTCTCGGGCGACGGGAGGGTGGGGCTCGACGATGGGCTCGACGTATACGCCCCCGAGGCCCGGGCCGAGGTCGCTGCCGCCATCGATCGCTGCCTCACCGACGGCGAGCCGTTTGACCTGGAGGTGCCCCTGGACACGGACGGCGCGGGGGCGCCGGACGATGCAGCGGTGCGCTGGGCTCGGCTTCGCGGCCAGCTCCGCACCTTTGCCGGCGCCGGCCGCCGCCTGACCGGTACGTTTCAGGACATTACCGAGCGAAAGCAGCGCGAGTGGGCCCTGGAACGCGAGCGCGACCGCCTGCAGACCCTCTTCGAAAACCTGCCCACGCCGGTTGTCCACTGTGGCATTGGCGAGGACGCCGGCACCATCAAGGGCGTCAATCGAGCGTTCGAGACGACGTTCGGATGCGACGCCTCTGAGGTGACGGGGGCCGACCTGTGCTCTTTTTTTGACCCGGCCGACGGGAACAGCATGGACCCGATCCTCGACCTCGACCCGAACCCGCCCGTGCAGCACGTAGAATTGACGTGCGACACGGTCCGCGGCCCCCGCGAGTTTCTCCTCCACTTTGCAGCTCGCGATCAGGCCGACGAGACGGTGGAGGGCTACGCCATGTTTGTCGACATCACCGAACAGAAGCGTCGCCAGGAGGAACTGGAGCGGGCCAAGAACGAGGCCGAAGAGATGAACCGCCTCAAATCGACCTTCCTGGCCAACATGAGCCACGAGATCCGCACGCCGCTGACGTCCATTCTCGGATTTTCGGAGGCGATTGAGGAGGCCGTCACGAGCCCGGAAGAGACGGACGTGCCCATCGAGGAGTTCTCGCGACGCATTTCCAAGGGCGGGCAGCGCCTGCTGGAGACGCTCGATTCCGTGCTCAACCTGTCGGAACTGGAGGCCGGGGCCATGGACCTGCGGCTCCAGCCCGTCGATCTCTCTGCGGAGACTGCCGACACGGTGGACCTCTTTCAGCAGAAGGCCGAGGCGGCCTCCGTCTCGCTGCACACCGACCTGCCGGACGCGCCGGTGTACGTTCAGGCCAACCCGGGGGCGCTCCACCGCATTGAGCGAAACCTGTTGAGCAACGCGATCAAATACACGGAGGCGGGTGACACGGTGATCGTGCGCGTTCGGGAGGCGGACGAGGGCGGCGTTCTGGAGGTTGAGGACACGGGCATTGGCATGGACCCGGACGAGGTCGACACCCTCTTTTTGGCCTTCAAACAGGCCTCCAGCGGAACCGGGCGCACCCACGAGGGCAGCGGCCTGGGGCTAGCCGTGGTGGACCGCCTGGTGGACCACCTTGATGGCACCGTAGAGGTGGAGACCGAGCCGGGAGCGGGCACGCGCTTCCGGGTCCGGCTTCCGCACCCGGCGCCCTCCATCAATGGAAATGGAGCCGAGCCCTGACGGTCCACGCCGCCCGTCTGGGTTGATCCCCACCGATTGGGCCGCCCCATAGAAAAGCGGCGAACGGGCCGGGGCGGCACTCATAGAACGAATGGTCGCCCACGCTCCCACCCCCCG
The DNA here is from genome assembly GCA_046498495.1 of Salinibacter sp. Taxonomy (GTDB): domain Bacteria; phylum Bacteroidota; class Rhodothermia; order Rhodothermales; family Salinibacteraceae; genus Salinibacter. Next base: position 1,753 of record JAWOAQ010000098.1, read on the forward strand.
CTTTGTGTCATGCCTTCCCCTTCCCCCCCAACGGAAGCCCCCACGGTCCAGTACGACGACGTGGCCGCCGCGGCCCGCCGCCTCGACGGCGTGGCCCACCGCACGCCCGTGATGACCTCGCGGACCGTGGACGCCCGCACCGGGGCCGAGGTCGTCTTCAAGTGCGAGAATTTTCAGCGCACCGGCGCCTTCAAGATCCGGGGCGGGTACAACGCCATCGCCCAACTCACCGACGCCGAAAAGGATCGCGGCGTGATTACCTACTCCTCCGGAAATCACGCGCAGGCGGTGGCCCTGGCGGGCCGTATGCTGGGGGTCGACACAACGATTGTGATGCCGGAGGACGCCCCCCAGGTCAAGCTGGACGCCACGCGCGGCTACGGGGCCGAGATCGTGACCTACGACCCGGAGACGACGACCCGCGAGACGCTCGGGCAGCACATTGCCGCGGAGCGCGGGCTGACCCTCGTCCCGCCCTACGACCATCCGAACGTGGTGGCGGGGCAGGGCACCGTGGGGGACGAACTCTTCGACCAGGCCGGGCCGCTCGACCGGCTGCTGGTCTGCTGCGGGGGCGGCGGCCTTCTCTCCGGATGTGCCCTCGCCGCCCGCCACCACGCCCCCGACTGCACCGTTGTGGGCGTGGAGCCCGCGGCCGGCGACGACGCCACGCGCTCCTTCCACGCGGGCGAACTGAAAACCGTCGAGCATCCGGACACGATTGCGGACGGGGCCCGCACGCCCTACCTGGGCGACGTCACGTTCCCGCTCGTGCTGGAGCACGTCGACGACATGGTGACCGTGACCGACGCGGCGCTCGTCCGGGCCATGCACCTGATGTGGGAACGGATGAAAATCGTGGTAGAGCCCACCGGGGCCCTCGGCGCCGCGGCCCTGCTCGACGGGGTCGTCTCGGCCACAGACGAGCGGGTCGGCGTCGTGGTCAGCGGCGGGAACGTGGACCTGGGCCGGGCCGCCGCCCTGTTCGAGGAGCACGGGCTGGCGTAAGCGCAGTGCCCCATCGCAGCGCCGGGGGCTCTTTTCCTCTATGGATGCCGGTCTCGAAAGGACGCAGCCCCCATGTCGGCCCGGCGGGTTCAGCGCTTGGATCGTGCCTTGGTCGGGGCCGGCAGGGCTCTCGGGATGCCTCGGCTCTGCCTCCGCTCCACGCGCCCTTCGACGGGAGCGCGGGGACCGGTCAACCGTATGTTTTGGAGCGCGAGTGGACGCTTTCCGACGTTTCCCGGTCGCACGCCCCGGCGGAGCGCCACACCGGATCGTCTACGGAGGGGGCACGGTCGCGGCGGCGCGCTCCTTGAGATGACCGGACGCCCCTGCTTGCACGCCTCAAACGGACTGACAACGGCATATTTCGTGGCCCCCCTCTCTGACCTCAAAACCTACCTCGACGGCCTCGTCGACCGGTACGAGACGCCGGCGTTCATCGACGACGATCCCATCTCCATCCCCCATGCCTTCGATGATCCGCGCGACCAGGAGGTGATTGGGCTCTACGCGGCGCTGCTGGCCTGGGGCCGGCGCGACGTCATGCTGCGCAAGCTACAGGAATTACGCGAGCGGATGGACCACGCCCCGCATGCCTTCGTCCGCTCGTTCGACATGGAGCGGGACCGCGCGGCGCTCGACGGCTTTGTCCACCGCACCTTCCAGCCCATCGACGCCCGGTGGCTCACGCACAACCTGAGCGGGGCGCTCGACCGGTACGGCTCGGTGGAGGGGCTGTTTGCCGCCCATCTTTCCGATGCGGCGTCGACCGACCGGGAGCCGGTCGCAGTGGGCTTGCAGGGCCTCAGCACCACGCTTCTCACGATCCACGACGGCACCCCCTCGCGGCTCCGCAAGCACCTGGCCCGTCCGGCGGCCGGGAGCGCCTGCAAGCGGCTCAACATGTACCTGCGCTGGATGGTACGCGACGGCCCCGTCGACCTCGGGCTGTGGTCGTGCCTGGACCCGAGCGACCTGATGCTGCCGCTTGACGTGCACGCCGGCCGGCAGGTGCGGGCCCTGGGGCTGC
>JAWOAQ010000131.1:0-5016 GCA_046498495.1 Salinibacter sp.
TTCGCCCCGTGCACGCCGGTACGGGCGCACTCGCCCGCGGCGTACAGGCGGTCGAGCGAGGCGCGCCCCCGGGAATCAACATCGATGCCTCCGCAGAGAAAGTGCTCGGCGGGCTGTACGGGAATGCCGCTGTCCGGCGAGATGCCGTGCCTGTCGCACAGGGCGGCGAGGTCGGGAAAGGTGCCGGCAAAGTCCAGGGGAGACACATCGAGAACGACACGGCCGGTGCGTTCGTGTTCGCGTTCGACTGCGCGGGCCACCACGTCGCGGGGCGCCAGCTCGGCGTCCTCGTGGGACTGTGGCATGAACCGGTCGCCCTCTGCATTGCGGAGGAGGGCGCCCTCGCCCCGCACGGCTTCGCTCACGAGAAACGGGTCGCCGCTCGCGACACAGACCGTCGGGTGAAACTGCACAAACTCGAGGTCCGCCGTATCGGCGCCGGCGCGGAGGGCCATTGCGACCCCGTCCCCGGAGGCGCCGTCGGGATTGGTGGAAACGCCGTACAGTGCGCCGATGCCGCCGGTGGCCAAAATGGTCGCGCCGGCCCGACACGCCGTGACGGCTCCGTTCGAGGCCAGCCAGGCTCCGGCGACCGTGTCGTCACGCATGATGAGATCGAGGGCGGCCGTGTTCTCCACGAAGGTAACGCGGTCGTGCCCCGCCAGATGCTCCAGGAAGGGCACGTGAATGTGCTTCCCCGTCGAGGCGTCAATGTGCAGGATGCGGTCGGCGGAGTGGGCGGCCTCGCGTCCGTAGTCGAAGGAGGAGCCGGTCGTATCGAAGTCAATGCCGAGGGTGTCAATAAGCACATCCCGGACGGCCGCGTCGGCGTGAGACACCAGCACATCGAGCGCCTCCGGATCGCTCGTATCGCTGGAGGCAGCAGCGATGTCGCGTTTGAATTGCTCAGGAGCGGCGCGGGCGACGGCAATCCCGCCCTGGGCCCACCAGGTCGAGGCGCCGGCCGGGCGGGTGGCCTTGGTGGCGATGGTCACCGACGCGCCCTGACGGGCCGCGCCCAGAGCGGCCGAGAGTCCGGCGATGCCGGAGCCAACGACCAGAACATCCGTCGTGGAAGGGGGCATGCGAGACGGTAGACGTGCCGAAGGATCCATCGTGGAGTCGATTCTATGTCATCCCGGACCCGGTGTTCGGGGGGAGAACAGAGCAGCGCAACGGCCTCGTAATGTTCGAATCAATGGCTGGTGCCCCCGAGGGAGGATCGGAGAAACAGCCTGGGGTGCAGCGTCTACCACACTCGTCCATTCCACAACTGTCTCTGCGTTGATGTCCGACTCATCTTCTCTGGACCTGTCCCAGCGGCCGTATGCCACGCTGGCCCTGGTCGTATCGGCGCTTCTGGGCGGGTACCTGTTGATTCAGATGACGGGCGTACTGTTAACGGTCTTCGCCGGGGTCCTTCTCGCGGTGTTTCTGGCGGGGCTTGCCGATCATCTCTGCGCGTACACGCCGCTCCCGCGTCCGGTGGCCCTCGTGCTCGTTATCGGAGCCCTCGGCAGTGCGGTTGCGGGCGTCTGGGCCCTGACGGGACCCGATTTATCCAGTCAGATTAATGCACTGGCGGCCCTTCTTCCGAATGCCGCCGATCGCCTCTCGATTCGCCTGCAGGGGTGGGCAGAGCAGTATCCCTGGATTCGTCAGCTCCTCTCGCCGAGTGACCTGATCCCCACGGCCACGAGCGTGCTCGGAAGTGTCACGAACGTGTTTTCGGTCACGGTGGATGTCCTTGTGAACGTGCTAATCATCGTGTTCATCGGGCTCTACGGCGCCGCTGCCCCGCGTCCCTACGTCGAGAGCACCGTGAGCCTTGTGCCTCCGTCGCGGCGTGATCGCGCCCGGGAGGTGCTGCACGCCCTTGGCCGGGCCCTGCGGTGGTGGGTGCTTGGGCGGCTGGCCCTGATGGGCGTGGTGGGGATTCTCACGGCGGTTGGGTTGAGCGTGGTGGGCCTGCCGTCGCCGATGGCCCTGGGATTGCTGGCAGCGCTCTGCTCCTTCGTGCCATACCTGGGGCCGGTGCTCGCGGTTGGCCCTGCGCTGCTGGTCGCCTTTCCGTCCGGGTCCACAACAATTCTGTCCGTGGTGGGAGTGTACGGGGGCGTGCAGGTGCTGGAAAGCTACCTCATCGCCCCGCTCGTACAGGAACGGGCGGTCCACATTCCCCCGGCGGCCGTGATTACGGCCCAGTTCGCCGGAGGGGTTGCGGCCGGGGCGGTTGGCGTCCTGCTGGCCACCCCGCTCGCCATCGTGGGCATCGTGCTGGTGCAGACGCTGTACGTGGAGGACGTGCTGGGCGATGCCGTGGCGCTCCTGGGGGAGCATTAGGGGAGCGGCGGAGCCTGAGCCGCCTGACAGCGTTTGCCCGAACGGTCGCCACGAGTCCCCCGTTGGCCCTTCGGCTAGGTTGCTTCCCTCGTGGTTTTGTATTGCCAAGACGCCTGAACGCATGCCGAGTCACGAGTCCCCTAATCGCCCGTCGTCCACCCCCGCACTGGCTCCCCTGAAACGATGGGGCGGCATCGTGTCGGGCTTTGCGCGCACCTACTCGAGGGCGCTCGGTGCCTCGCGGGCGGAGGTGATCGACGCGGTCGACGGGCCCCAGGCCGTGGATACTCTTGTGGTGGTGAACGGCCACCGCGGGACCGATCATTCGGGGGCAGCCCCCAACCGCATCTGCTCCCCCGATCATCCGGAGCACGACGGGGTCGATCGTGTGTTCATTGCCGCGACGCCGTCCCAACTCGAGGCGATTGCCGAGCGAGTGGGTGCCGACGTTCGGGTCTCCTGATTCCATATGTTTGTCCCCACTCCCTGATGTTTGATTTTCACCCCCTGTGGCTTGTCGCGGCCCTGATTGCTGTCGACCTCTTGTTTGTAATGGTCCCCATCCTGCCGGTGGCCGCGGTTTACGTGCTCCTCGCACGTCCGCCCTGGTTTAAGGCGTTTGTGGACGACCTGTACGCCGATCACTAGCGCTCCTGCTCGCATCATTTTGTCTCTGTCCTCCAGGCACATGGAAAAACGCATCGAACGGATTGAGTGGCGACGCCCCGAAGCGGACGCCTTCACGGACATCACCGACGCGCTGTCGGACGCCGTGGTGAGTGCGACCCCGCACCCGGACGACGCCATCGACCACCCGAAGGGCTATTCGCTAAAGCTCACCCTCCACGACGACAGCACGGAGCTGGCGGAGGACCTGCAGGCGGCGCTCATGGACCTGGACCCGGCCCGCGCGACCCTCCGCCTGGAGGGCGTCGATGCGCCGATCGAGGACGTGCCGGTCAATGTGAGCCGCGTGCCCTACCCCGGCGAGCAGAACGTGGCGGAGCTGGGGGTGACACCGGAGGGGCACGAGGCCTTCCACCCGTACTTCTCAGAGTGGAGTAACGGAATGGGTGCCCGAGGAGGGACTTGAACCCTCACGTCCTTGCGGACAACGGATTTTGAATCCGTCGCGTCTGCCAATTCCGCCACTCGGGCTGGACAGTCTCGAAGTGCGACAGTCGAATTTCAGTAAACGGGGAGAGTTCCACGGCGGGCGGAGCCTTTCCCGTTCTTTTGCCCCGCCCCGCGTCTGCGACGATTACGCCTCGGCGTAGTGGGTGTGGAAGCGGATGATGGACTGAATGCCCTGCCGGAAGCGGTCGAGGCCGAAGTGCTCGTTCGGCGAGTGGATGGCGTCGGTGTCGAGGCCAAAGCCCATGAGCACGCTGTCGAGACCCAGCCGGTCCTTGAAGTCGGCCACGACGGGGATGGAGCCGCCGTGCCGCACGAACTTGGGCTCGGTGCCCAGCACTTCGCCCATGGCCGTCTGTGCGGCCTGCATGGCGGGGGAGTCGCGGTCTACGAGCACCGGGCGGCCGCCGTGGAGTCGCCGAAACGTCATCGTCATGGTGTCGGGCACCTGTGCGTCCAGGTGTGCCTCCAGCTTGTCGTAGATTTCGGTCGGGGTCTGTTCGGGCACGAGGCGCATCGAGATCTTGGCACTCGCCTTTGCGGGCAGGACCGTCTTGGCCCCCTCGCCGGTGTAGCCGCCCCAGATGCCGTTCACGTCGAGCGTGGGGCGGGCGGAAAGGCACTCAAGCACCGAGTAGCCCCCTTCGGTGCGCACGGCCTCCACCCCGATGGCGTCCGCCCAGGCGTCCTCGTCGAACGGCAGCTCGGCGTACGTCTCGCGCTCGGCGTCGGTAAGCGGGCGGACGTTTTCGTAGAAGCCCGGGATGGTGATGCGGTGCTCGTGGTCGTGCAGGTCGGCGATGAGGGCCGCCAGGGCGTTGGCGGGGTTTTCCACCGCGCCCCCGTAGACGCCGGAGTGGAGGTCGCGATCCGGGCCCTCGAGTGTCACCTCGGCGTAGGCAAGCCCCCGCAGGCCGTACGTGATGGAGGGCTCGTCCGCGGAGAACATCGACGTGTCGCTAATGAGCACCACGTCGGCGTCGAGGCGGTCGTGGTACGTTTCGAGAAAGGGCGCGAGGTGCTCGGAGCCGATCTCCTCTTCCCCCTCGATCACGAACTTGAGGTTGACCGGTGGCTCCTGGTCGCTTTCGAGATACGACTCCAGCGCCTTCAGGTGCATAAACATTTGCCCCTTGTCGTCGCAGGCGCCGCGGGCATAGAGCGTGCCGTTGAGCTGTGTGGGCTCGAAGGGCGGCGTCTCCCACTCGTCGAGCGGATCGGGCGGCTGCACGTCGTAGTGGCCGTAGACGAGGACGGTCGGTTTGTCGTCGCCGATGAGGTGCTCGGCGTAGACGACCGGGTGGCCGTCGGTTTCGACGACCGTGGCGTGCTGCACGCCTTGCTCACGGAGATGCTCGGCCACCCACTGGGCGGCGCGCTGCACCTCGGCGGCGTACGCGGAGTCGGTGCTGACGGAGGGGATGGCGAGCAGGGCCTCGAGTTCATCGACGAACGTGTCGAAGTGTTCGTCGGCGTAGGAAAGCGCAGCGTCCATGGACAATTACAAATTGCGAATGACGAACGTGGAATGTGTATTAG
>JAWOAQ010000268.1:0-3859 GCA_046498495.1 Salinibacter sp.
TCGAGACACATCTTCGGACGCAGGAGCCCCATCGCCCCGTGGCACCGGCGCCCCATCCTCCACGTCATCGGCCGTGACCGCCTCGTCCGTCACGTCGCGCTCCACGCCCTCCACGATGGACGAGTCGAGCGCCCCGCGGTCCGTCGGTTGCCCCGGCAGCATCCGCCGCTGACGGTACTCCTCGAGGTCAAACTCGTCGACCTGAATGTATCGCTCCCGAGCCTCGTCGGCGCGGTGGACGAGATCGCGCTCCGCTTCGGTGATGACACCCTGTGCCACAGCCTCATCAAGGAGCTGGTGCGGTCGCTTCTTCGGCAGCGTCCCGTCGCGGATCGCATCCTTGATCGTCTGTCCGACGTGGTAGGCGTCGCGGCTGAGGCGGAAGGCGTGCTCCAGCTCGCCCAGCGGCTGGTCGGTGTCCTTGGGAACGTAGAGGTCCTCCGTCAGCCACTCGCGGGCGCCGTCTTTTTCTTGAATGGCCCGGGCAATGGCGCCGCCCAATTCGTCGTTCGGCATCGAACCGATCGTGTTGAGGCGCGACCACGGCGCCACCACGCCCCGCAGAAGCCACGTGAGCCCCGGGACCTTCAGGTTCTCAAACAGGCCCTCAAACGCCTCCTGTATCTGCGCAAACGCATACTGCATGCTCCAGTGCAGGAACGGCTCCTGCTCCTTGGGGCGACCTTCCTTCTCAAAGCGTGTGAGCACCGCCGTGCCCAGGTACATCCAGGAGAGGATGTCGGCGAAGCGGCCGGTGATCTTCTCCTTCCGCTTCAGCGCCCCGCCGAGGCTGCCCATCGCCAGGTCGGCGAAGAAGGCGAAGCTGGCCGAGGCCCACGCCATCTTGCGGTAGTAGGGCGCAGCAGGGCCGCGCACGGGGCTACTCGCCAGCCGACCGCGCGTCAGGCTCAAGCCGAAGGCCCGAAAGCCGTTGCGCACCACGTGGCCGATGTGGCTCCAGAAGGCACCGTCAAATTTCCGAACGTCCTTCTCCATCAGCGCCTCAATCTCTTTGAGGGCGTACGGGTGGCACCGGATCGCCCCCTGACCGAAGATCATCATCGTCCGGGTCAGGATGTTGGCCCCCTCCACGGTGATGCTAATCGGCTGGGCCTGGTAGGCCTGCGCCAGCAGGTTGTTGGGGCCGCGCGAGATCCCGTTCCCCGCCAGCACGTCCATCCCGTCGTTCACTAGGTCGCGCTGCATCTCGGTGGTGTGGTATTTCATGATGGCCGACACCACGCCTGGCTTTTCGCCCCGGTCCACCGCCCCGTTCGTGTAGTTTCGGGCCGCGTCCATGATGTAGGTGTACCCCGCAATGCGGGCGAGCGGCTCCTCGATGCCCTCGAACTTGCCGATCGACAGGCCGAACTGCTCGCGGATGGCCGCGTGTCCGCCAGCGACGCGGGTCACAAACTTGCCCCCGCCCACCGCCTGCGCCGGCAGCATGATGCCCCGGCCCGCCGACAGCGCATCCATGAGCATGGCCCAGCCGCGTCCGGCGCCGTCTTTGCCCCCGATGATGGCGTCGATCGGAAGCACCACGTCTTCCCCCTCCGTCGGGCAGTTGAAGAATGCGACGCCGAGCGGATCGTGACGACGCCCCAGCTTTACGCCCGGTGTATCGGTGGGCACAAGGGCGCAGGTGATCCCCAGGTCCTCGCCCTTGCCCAGGTGATTTTCCGGATCGTGCAGCTTAAACGCCAGCCCAAGCACACCCGAAATGGCGGCCAGCGAGATGTACCGCTTCTCCCAGTTGAGGCGTAGCTTCAACTCGCCGTCCTCATCCTTAAACACCGTCCCGGTCGACTCCATCGCCCCGGCGTCGGAGCCCGCATTCGGCTCCGTGAGGGCGAACGACGGCAGAATGTCGCCGCTTGCCAGGCGCGGCAGGTAGTCGGACTGCTGCTCGTCGGTGCCGTAATGGAGCAACAGCTCGCCCGGCCCCAACGAGTTGGGCACCATGACGGTGATGGCAAGAGGCACGGAATGGCTGCCGAGCTTCTGCACCACTGCACTCCGGGCGGCAACAGAAAAGCCTTTCCCGCCATACTCCTCTGGAATGATAAGGCCGAAGAAGCCCTTCTCCTTCAGGTAGTCCCATGTTTCGGACGACAGGTCCCCGCGCTGGTGCACCCGCCAGTCATCCACCATCTGGCAGACCTCCTCGCACGGCCCGTCAAGAAAGGCTTGCTCTTCATCCGACAGCTCCGGATAGAGCTGGTCGAGCGTCTTATCGAAGTCGGGCTTCCCGGAGAACAGCTCCCCCTCCATCCACACCGTACCGGCGTCAATGGCCGTCTGCTCCGTCTCCGAGATGGTCGGGAGGAATTGAAGCGCTTCCATGAGCCGCATTAATCCAGCAGAGACCTGGCGCCGGATCGGTCCGATATTGAAGACGACCACGAGAAGGCCATATGGGATCCAGACCCACAGCGGCGCTCCGCCTCCATAGAGCCCGGCGGCCCCCGCAACGGCCCACGCCCAGAGCGGCGCGCCGGTGTAGCCGAGCCCGAAAAGCACGAGGAACACGCCGATCACGACGCCCAGCGTCGGCATACTGGCGAAGACGTCAAACAGGGGAAGATTCATGGCGGGCCCTCTGGGTCTGGAATGGGAGTGCGAATGCTGGAGCGGTCCGAGCCGGCGGGATTCGGTCGAGCCCGCTGACGGTTAACGCTGTTAACTCACAGTTCTATAATACTTAACGGTGTTATCCTTTGCAAGTTCTCCATGTACAGACGCGGAGGCCCGATGCATGAATGACCGGAAATGGCAGAAGGGGAATTCCCTACATCCACGCGAGTGGCTCAGCAGACCGAACGCGAGAGGCCCCTCAGAGCCGGAGATTCTCGATTACCCCAGCCGCTCCCATCCCGCCGCCCACGCACATCGTGCAGAGGCCGTAGCGCACCTCGCGGCGGATCATTTCGTGGAGGAGCGTTGCGGTGAGCTTCGCACCCGTGCAGCCGAGCGGGTGGCCCAGCGCAATGGCGCCGCCATTTACATTCACGATCTCCTCGTCGAGCCCCACCTCCCGGATTACGGCGAGCGACTGCGACGCAAACGCCTCATTCAGCTCCACGAGGCCGATGTCGTCCAGCGAGAGGCCCGTCTGTTCCAGCACTTTCGGGATCGCCTCGGCCGGGCCGATGCCCATCAGTTCGGGATCGACGCCCGCCACGGAAAAGCCCCGAAGCGCCCCCAGCGGCTCCACGCCGAGTTCCTCGACCCGGTCCCCGCTCATCACGACCGTCGCCGCGCCCCCGTCGGACCGCTGCGACGAGTTGCCCGGGGTGACGCTGCCGCCTTTCTTGAACGCGGCAGGCAGTTGCGAAAGCACCTCCAGGTTCGTATCCCGACGCGGCCCCTCGTCTACCTCCAGCGTCGTCGCCTTCCTCGTGGTCTCGCCCGCGTGGCCATTGGCCGACTGGTAGTGGGTTTCCTCCACGGTCAGCGGCACCAGTTCGTCGTCGAAGCGCCCGCTGTCGATGGCGTCGACCGCCCGCTCGTGGGAGCGCAGGGCGAAGCGGTCCTGGTCCTCGCGGCTCACCTCGTATTTGTCGGCCACGTTCTCGGCGGTGATGCCCATCGAGACGTACGTCCCGATGTTCTCGTCAGTCATCTCCGGGTCGGGCTGGAAGAAGAACCCGCTCATGGGCACCTGGCTCATCGACTCCGCCCCGCCGGCTACAATGACACCCGCCGTGCCGGTGGCGATGCGCTGAGTGGCCTGCGCGATCGTCTGAAGGCCCGACGAGCAGAACCGATTTACCGTCGCCCCCGGCACGTGATCAGGCAACCCGGCCTTCTGTGCGATCAGGCGCCCCACATTCATGCCCTGCGGACCTTCCGGAAA
>JAWOAQ010000028.1:0-6636 GCA_046498495.1 Salinibacter sp.
TCCTCGGATCGATGGGGACGCCCAAACGAAGCCGGCCCTGTGTTGTAGAACCTCAATCAGACAGTTTCCCGCGATCCGATCGACCCTCATGCGCAGCCTTGCCTCTCTGTGCCCGGACCTTGGGCGGTTTTGGACCGTGGCCAATGCCCTGAGTCTCAGTCGACTCGTCGTGGTCGTGCCCCTCGCCCTTCTGCTCTGGCAGGACGGACCCCTGGAGTGGCTCCTTGGCCTGGCCCTCGTCGCCATCGTAAGTGATTGGTTCGACGGGCGCGTGGCCCGCTGGACCCGCACCGTCTCGGACTGGGGAAAGGTGATCGACCCCGTTGCCGATAAAGTTGCGGCGGTGCTCGTCGTGTCGGTTCTCACGTTCCGGCCCGCCGAGCCGCATCTTCCGCTCTGGTTCTTTGGGGTGGTCCTCGGGCGCGACGCGCTCATCCTGGCGGGGGGGACCCTCATTGCGCGGCGCACCGGCAAAATTCTGATGAGCGCCTGGGCGGGCAAGGCCGCCTCAATGTGGCTGGCCCTGACGGTCCTTGCCGTGATTCTACAGGCCGACCCGCCGGTGCTCAACGTATGTCTCTGGATGACGACCGGCCTGTTCGTCTTCTCGTTCGGGGTTTACGTGCTGCGCTACGTGATCACGCTCCGCGAGTCCCCGGACGATACGGACCCGGGGGCGCCCCCGGTGAGGGACGCATCCGATGGGTCCGGGACGGCCTCCGATCCGGAGCACCCCGAACCGCTTGGGGCGCCCTTCTCGATGCGACCGCTCGGGGGCGACGGGCGGTCGGTCCTCCGCTCTCCATCTTCCCTTCGCTGATTGTACCATCCCCATGGGCTTTCTCGACCGCTTTACCACAACGAACGACGACGAAGAGCAGGAAAAGCTTGAGGACGGGCTCGAAAAAACCCGAACCAGCTTTTTTGGAAAGCTCGACCGCATGGTGCGCGGGAAGGATACCGTCGACGCGGAGGTGCTGGACAAGCTGGAAGAGGTCCTCGTGACAAGCGACGTGGGCGTGGACACGACGCTGGAGGTGATCGACCGGGTCGAGGCGCGCGTGGAGACGGACCAGTACGTGTCGACGAAAGAACTTAACGCGCTTATCCGCGATGAAATCGCGAAGCTGATGTTGGAGGGGGAGGAGGAGCGTCCGGCCGACTTCGACGCTCCCCTTCCAAACCATCCGCACGTTATTATGGTTGTGGGCGTCAATGGCGTCGGAAAAACCACGACCATCGGAAAGATGGCTCACCGGTACAAACAGGCCGGCAAATCGGTCGTCGTGGGCGCGGCCGATACCTTCCGTGCCGCCGCCATTGAGCAGCTCGAAATCTGGGCCGACCGGGCGAGCGTGCCCATCATCAAGCAGACGCACGGTGCGGATCCCGCTGCTGTGGCTTTTGACACCGTTGAGGCCGCCGAGGCCCGGGATGCGGACGTGGTGCTCATCGACACGGCCGGGCGCCTGCACACAAAGGGCGGGCTTATGGACGAGCTTGCCAAGATGAAGCGCGTAATGGGGAAAAAGATAGGAAGTGCCCCCCACGAGGTGCTTCTTGTGCTCGACGCCTCGACGGGGCAAAATGCCCTTCGCCAGGCCGAGGAGTTTATCGAAAGCGTGGACGTGACGGGGCTCGCGCTCACCAAGCTCGATGGCACCGCCAAGGGGGGCGTCGTGATTGGCGTGTCCCACCAGTTCGGCGTGCCCGTGAAGTACATCGGCGTGGGCGAAGAGATCAACGACCTACAGGTCTTTGACCGAAAGGGGTTTGTGCAGGGGCTGTTTAAGGGCGTGGACGGCTAAACGGGGAGAGGGGGGACGAGGAGAAATGGACCGATGCAATCTGACACTCGACAATCGCCAGGGCCCATGCGTATCGTCTTTATGGGCACGCCGGAGTTTGCCGTGCCCTCGCTCACACAGCTTATCGACGCCGGCCATCCGCCGGTGGCGGTTGCGACCGGTCCGGATCGACCGCGAGGACGGGGACAGGACGTGTCGCCCACGCCGGTGAAGAAAGCCGCACAGGAGGCCGGAATCGAGCCCATCCTCCAGCCGGACGACGTGACCGACGACGCGTTTGCCGAGGCCGTGGCCGCTCAGGCCCCGGACGTGATTGCGGTGGTCGCTTACAAAATTTTGCCCCCACAGGTCTTTACCACAGCGTCGGACGGGGCCTTCAATCTCCACGGGTCGCTTCTCCCGAAGTACCGGGGCGCGGCCCCCATCAATCACGCCATCATGCAGGGCGAGACGGAGACCGGGGTGACGACGTTCTTCCTGGAGCCGTCGGTCGACACCGGCGACATGATTGTGCAGAAGCGCATGTCGATTGGGCCAAACGAAACGGCCGGGGAGGTCCACGACCGGATGAAGGTGCTCGGCGGCGAGGCCGTGGTCGAGACGGTGGAACAGATCGAGGCCGGAACGGTCGATCCGCAGCCCCAGGACGACGCCCAGGCGACCCCCGCCCCAAAAATCCACGACGCGGACTGTGAAGTTTCGTGGTCGGCGTCTGCGACAGACGTGCACAACCACGTGCGCGGCCTGTCACCGTACCCCGGCGCGTGGACCATGCATGACGACACCCGCCTTAAGCTCTACCGCACGCGGCCGGCGACGGGCGAGGGGGCGCCGGGCACAGTGCTTCGGGCCGACGACCGGCTCGTCGTGGCCTGCGGGGCAGAGGCCCTTGAAATTACAGAGCTCCAACAGCCCGGGCATCGGCGACTTGCGGCCCTGGACTTCCTCAACGGCTATGCGCTTTCGGTGGGGGAGCATCTTGGGGACCCGTGAGGACGCGGCCATGTCCTTACGGATTGATGGATGAACCCCAGCCGATCCATGTCGTCAGCGCACCTGCCGCCCTACATCGAGAACGCCCCCGCGTCCGAGCCTGAGATCGCCGAGGGCGTGGAACGAGACGAAATCGAGGCCCGGTCTCGCCGGCGGCTCGTCACCCAGTGGGGCGAGCGGCCGTCCGCGCCGACCGAAACGGGCACTGCGTGCGGGGTTGTGGGCGTCCAGGCGCAACAAACGCACTATTCTGCAGGGTTCGGGCTTCTCATGCCCACGCCCATGGGAACGGCCGTGACGCTTCGCCGGGCCGAGAAGCAGCGCATTGTGTTTGCCCCAGATGGGCGCGCGTGGACGGAGCCGGGCGACGCGGCCCCCGCCTGGGTGCAGGTTGCCCGCCGGACGCTCCGGATGGTGTGCGAAGATGCCGCCCTCGAAGCAAGCGTGGCGAGCAGTGTGCGTCCCGGGTGCCAGGACGGATACTGGGCCAGCCTTGTTGTGGCGCTGCTCCGCGCCGTCCAGTCGCTGGGCGTGCCGACCGTCGTGGACAGCGAGCAGGTCGACGTCCGGGATGCCCTGGTGCCGCGTCTCACCACAGCGGTTGCACAGGCCACGGGGCAGCCGTACGGCGCGGCGTATCTGCTGGCGACCTTCGCGGGTGGAGATCCGGCCTTCACACTGGTCGATACCGAAACGCGAGAGTACCTCCCGGTCCGAACCGAGGGCCGATCGGCGCTCCAGTGGGCCCTGATCGATCCTGTGGGGGGCGGAGGGTCCGAAGGGGCGGGGGCGCCCGCCTCCGTACATCGTCGCCGGAAGGATCAGGCCGAGGCAGCCCTCGCCCGTCTCCGGCGCGAGGGGTTTCCGGACCTGGTGTCCTTTCGCAACCTGGAGCACCGTGATCTCGATCGCGCCACGCGCGCAGTGCCGTCGGCCCTCCGGCCGGTTGTGCGCCACCTGGTGACCGAAAACCGCCGCGTGCAAAAACATGTCGCGGCCCTGCGACGCTCTGACTGGCAGATGGTCGGGGCCCTGCTGCTCATGTCCCACGCCTCGCTGCGTGATGACTGGGGAGCCACCACGTCGCCGGCCAACACGCTGGTCGAGGCGGTCGAAACCCGGACCCAACACGGGATCTACGGCGCGTGCATGGCCGAGCGGAGCGGGGCGGTGCTGGTGGTGAGCCGCCCGCGCGCCTTCGCGCAGGGCGTCCATACCCTCAGAGAAACCGTTGCGAGGAGACACGATGCGTCGCCCGCCGTTCTGCCCCTGTAAGTTCGTTTGGACGCAACGGACCCCCGCCTGGCACGTTAGGGGGCCACGGTGTCCTCGTTTCGCCTTGCCCGCCACCCCCGCCCATGCCCGATTTATCACAGATCGAAGACCGCATCGCGTCGGACAGTGCGTTTGTCGACGATCTCCTCGCCGAAATTGGGCAGGTGGTCGTCGGGCAGCGCCCCATGATCGAGCGACTCCTCATCGGCCTGCTCGCGGACGGGCATGTGCTGCTGGAGGGGGTGCCCGGCCTCGCCAAGACGCTCACCGTGCGCGCCGTCTCCGACGCCATCGGCACGGACTTCCAGCGCATTCAGTTTACGCCGGACCTCCTGCCGGCTGACCTGCTGGGGACGCTCGTCTATAATCAGAAGGAAGGCACCTTTTCGATCAAAAAGGGACCGATCTTTAGCAATCTGATTCTCGCCGACGAAATCAACCGCTCGCCCGCAAAGGTGCAAAGCGCTCTCCTCGAAAGCATGCAGGAGCGGCAGGTCACAATCGGCGAGCGCACGTTTGCCCTGGAGGATCCGTTTCTGGTGCTTGCCACCCAGAACCCGATCGAACAAGAGGGGACATACCCGCTTCCGGAGGCGCAGGTGGACCGCTTCATGTTGAAAATTGAGGTCACCTACCCCAGTCGGGACGAGGAACTGGAAATCATGCGCCGCATGGCCCGCACCAGCGAGCGGCCGGACGTGGAGGCGGTTGCGACCCCGGAGCAAATCCTCCGTGCTCGCGAGGTGATCAACGACCTGTACGTCGACGAGCGCATCGAGCAGTACATCGTGGACCTTGTTCTCGCCACCCGCCAGCCGGGCGCGCATGGACTGGACGCACTGGTGCCGCTGATTGATTACGGCGCATCTCCCCGGGCGAGCATTAACCTCAACCTGGCGGCGCGTGCCCACGCGTTCCTCCGCCACCGGGCCTACGTCACCCCCGAAGACGTGCGGGCCCTGGCCCTGGATGTGCTTCGGCACCGTATGGTTCTGACCTACGAGGCCGAGGCCGAACAAGTCACGTCCGCCGACCTCGTGGATCGTGTGCTGAATGCGGTGGAAGTGCCGTAGGGCGGTGTGGCGGGGGCATTCCGCGTCCGGGAGAACAGGCGCAGACGTTCTGCACCGGCCCATACGAGTCGCGGGCGTCGGCATTCCACCATGGCCAACGGGTCCATCGTTCGTTTTCTTTTCGTCTGGAAGCAGCGTCTCTCGTATGCCGAGCCCAAACACCTTTCAGAAAGACGCCATTGCGGTCGACTTTATGGTTCGCCAGCTGCGCGAGGCGGTGGGCGTCGAGATCGAGGCAGTGAACGACGATGTGGACCCGGAGGCGCGCGAGGTCACCGAAAGCAACCTGCATCGGCCTGGGTTGGCCCTGGCCGGGTACGTCGACCTCTTTACGCACCAGCGGGTGCAGATCCTCGGCAACACGGAGACCCGGTACCTGCATCACCTCGACGCGTCGGAGCGCCGGGACGCCTTCGATCATCTCATCCAGTTTCCGGTGCCCTGCATCGTGCTCACGGCCGACAATGCCCTCGATGCGATGCTCGTGACGCGCGCAAGCGAGGCGGGCATTCCGGTATACCGCACGCCGCTTCCCACCGTGCAGTTCATGTCGTCGCTTCGTAGCTTTCTGATGGACCAGTTTGCGCCGCAGCAGGCGGTGCACGGGGCCCTTGTGGACGTGTACGGGATTGGGCTGCTGCTGGTGGGAAAGTCGGGCATCGGCAAAAGCGAGGTGGCGCTCGACCTCGTAGAGCGCGGGCACCGTCTGGTGGCCGACGATGTAGTGATCGCCACGCGCCGCGATGAGGCGATTCTCATGGGCTCGGGGACCGACCTCGTGCAGCACTTCATGGAAATCCGGGGCCTGGGCCTGGTCGATATCCGATCGATGTTCGGGGTGCGGGCCATCCGATTCCAAAAACGAATCGAGGTGGTTGTCAATATGCAGCTGTGGGATGAGGACGACGAGTACACCCGAATCAACATGGTACAAGATACCCACGAGCTGATGGGGGTTGAGCTCCCTATGGTTCAGGTGCCCATCACGCCAGGGAAGAACATCACGGTCATCTGTGAGGTGATCGCAATGAACTACCTGTTGCGGCACTATGGGTACGATCCGGCCGAAGTCTTTACAGAGCGGCTCCGAAAGCGGATTCAACAGGAGGGCTCCCCGGTTCCACGACGGACCGTTGAGTACTTCGAGCAGGATTACGAGTGAGGAAGACGGAACGGAACTTCATTTGTGATCCCGGGAACGCCGTTGAAAAGAGGTTCCCTCGGCGCTATTTTTGCATGATTGCGTCATACGCACGCGTTCCCTCTGCCCCATCCGTTCACCTCGCCGCCCGATGTCGCGCACATGCGGCTCCGGCGAGGGGCAGAGGGAACGCGTGCGTATGATGCAATCACGCAAAAATAGCGCCGAGGGAACCCCTTTTCAACGGCGTTCCCGGGATCACAAATGAAGTTCCGTTCCGTCTTCCTCACTCGTAATCCTGCTCGAAGTACTCAACGGTCCGTCGTGGAACCGGGGAGCCCTCCTG
>JAWOAQ010000047.1:0-5598 GCA_046498495.1 Salinibacter sp.
CCGAGAAGGAACCGAAGCGCGTCGAGATTGGATGGGACGGCAATCAGTACGAGCTTCGGTGTCAGTACAAAGTCGAAGAAGATGAAGAACCGAAAGGCGATAAGACGGCTGGAATCGACATTGGAGAGATTCATCTTGCTGCTGTCCGTGCTGGAGATGAGTCTTGGACCGTGAACGGCAAAGAGCTACGAAGTCTGAGACGACAGCAGAACCGGACCAAAGCGCGACTCGACTCGAAGATCGACCGGAAAGAGTATGGAAGCAGAAAATGGAAACGACTGGCCAGAGCCAAGGACCGACAGTTGAGTAAAATTCGCAACCAGATCAAGGATCTTCTGCATAAGCAATCCACGCGGCTGGTGAAGACCCTCCACGAGAGACGGGTCGGAACGGTTGTAGTGGGCGACTTGACAGGAATCCGAAACGGTATGGACTACGGATCAAGGGCGAACCAGAGGCTCCACCAGTGGGCCTACGGTGAGTTTGTTCGCATGATCGAGTACAAGGCGCGACTGTACGGAATGACCGTCGAGCGCGTCGGTGAAGCCTACACAAGTCAAGAATGTCCCTCCTGTGGAAACAGGCATAAGCCACACGGCAGAGAGTATATCTGCGGTTGTGGATTCGAGGGGCACCGCGACCTCGTAGGTGCCGCCAATATCCGAAAGAAGTATCTCGGGCAGAACGAACCGGAAGGTTCTTCTCTCCGAGTAGCTGGCGAAGGACCTAAACGGTCCGTCATGGCTTCGCCCACCGGAGTGCGGTATCGACCGCACATGCGAACCGAGCCGACAGGCTCTGAACCGCAACGGTGTAACCCGGCGAGTTCGCGTAAGACCTCCACAGAGCCGACAGGCTCTCAGAGGCAGGAATGCAGACCTGTGGGATAAGGGCAGAGAAGCCCGTGAAGAATCTCCCGGCTTCAGCCGGGGGAGAAGTCAAGTTGTACCTACCTCTTATATTGCTCGCCTCCCCAACGACCTGGGCGGGCCTCTGCTTGTATGTTGCATTCTTCCCATGGATGACCCCAATGCGTCCTCTCCCGGCGTCTCGGATCCGCCCCGCCCCCGCGGTCCGCTCACGGTTCTCTTGATTGAAGACAATCCGGGCGACGCCCGCCTGTTTGCCGAGCATCTGTCGGAAAGCCGGGTGGAGGCCACCGTCCGCCACGAGCGCACGCTCCGGGCCGGGCGGGCGGCCCTTCGGGACGAGGCGCCCGATGTGCTGGTGGTGGACCTCGGGCTTCCCGACAGCGAGGGCGCCGCCACGATCGAAGCGGTCGTGGCGGCCGCTCCCTCCCTCCCCATTGTCGTGGTCACCGGGCAGGACAGCCTGGAGGCGGCCCTGGATGCCCAGCGCGCCGGCGCGGCCGAGTACCTGCAAAAGTCAAATCTCTCCCCGGCCCTGGTGGGCCGCACCCTGCGGTGGGCCGCCCAGCGCCATCGGATGCGGGAAAAGCTGCGGCAGCGCGACGCCTGGATCCGGTCCATCACCGAAAGCGTCTCGACGGGCATCTTCCGCGTCGGTGCGACCGGGCGGATTGAGTACGCCAACGACGCGCTCGCTAATCTCCTTGGGGCCCAGCGCGCAGCGGCCCTGGAGGGGCAGGACCTGTCGACGTTCTTCGCCGATTCGGGCTCGGACGACCGGGTGCGCGTGGAGGACGCCCCCGACGGCGTGGAGGTGGCGATCGAGCGGGCGGACGGGTCCCGGTTTCCCGGGCTCCTCTCGGCCGAGGCGACCCGTAACGCCGACGGAGAGGCCGTCCATTACGACGGCACGCTCACCGACATCACCGATCAGAAAAACAAGGAGCAGCGGCTCCGCGTCCTGTCGGAGGCCATCGAGCAGGCCAGCGAGTCCGTCCTCATCACCGAGGCGGCCCCGCTGGATCCCCCGGGCCCCCGCATCACCTACGTGAACGCGGCCTTTGAGGAAATGACCGGCTACGCGCAGGAGGAGATCCAGGGCCGCACGCCGCGTCTTCTGCAGGGGGAGAAAACGGATCGGGACGTGCTGGATTCCATCCGGGCGGCCCTGGAGGCGGGCGAGACGTGGGCCGGAGAGGCGATCAACTACCGGAAGGACGGAACCCCCTATCGGGTCCAGTGGAACCTCGCGCCCGTGCGCGGGACGGACGGAACCATCGAGCACTGGGTGTCGGTCCAGCGCGACGTGACGGAGGAGCGCCGGCGGGACGAGCGGCTCCGGCTGCTGGCCCGGGCGCTCGACCAGGTGGGGGAAAAGGTGTTTATCACCGACCCGGATGGGCACATCCAGTACGTCAACGACGCCTTTGAGGACGTGACAGGGTACAGTGAGGACGACGTGCTGGGGAACACCCCCGCACTCCTCCGCTCCACCGCGCACGACGACGCCTTTTACGACGAGCTGTGGGCCACCATCCAGTCGGGCGCCCCGTTCCGGGCCGAGGTGGTGAATCAGCGAGCGGACGGCTCGACGTACGTCGAGGACGAGACCATTTCGTCGATCACGGACGAGGAGGGGACCATCACGCACTTTGTCTCGGCGGGCCGGGACGTCACCGAAAAGAAGGAGCGGGTGGACGCCCTGCGGCGCACGACGCGGTTGCTCCGTCTCGCCCAGGACATGACCGGCATCGGGGGCTGGTCGGTCGACCTGCGGGACGGACCGCCCGACGAGGCGACGTGGACGGACGGGCTGTACGACTTGTTTGGGCTTCCGCCGGATGCGGACCCGCCCGTCGAGGACGTCTTTTCGTATTATCACCCGGACGACCGCGCGCGGCACCGGGCCGCCGTGGACCGGGCCGCCGACACGGGCGAGGGATGGGACCAGGAGCTTCGCCTGATCGATGCGGAGGGCACGCTCCGCTGGGTGCGCAACATTGGGCGCCCGGTCGTCGAGGACGGAACGGTGGTCGAGATCCACGGGGCGATCCAGGATATTACCGAACAGAAAGCATTTCAGGAAGAACTTCGGCGAAGCCGCGAGCGGCTGCAAATGGCCGTGGAGGCCGGCACCATTGGCACCTGGGACTGGGACCTCGAGACCGGTCGCGTGGTCTTCAACCGGCAGTGGGCCGAGATGCTCGGCTACGACCGGGACGAGTTGGACTTTCACTTCAGCACCTGGGAGGACCTCACCCACCCGGACGACCTGGACCGGGCGCTGGAGGCCTTAGACGCCTACGTAGACGGAACGGCCGAGGCCTACGCCCCGGAGATCCGAATGCGGACAAAATCCGGCCGGTGGAAATGGATTCAGACGATCGGCAAGGTGGTCAACCGAGACGAGGACGGGACCGCAACCCGCACCGCAGGGGTTCACCTCGACATCGACGAGCGCAAACGGGCCGAGCAGGCCCTCCAGGAGCGCGAGGCCCGGCTCCGGGGCCTGGCCAACAGCATTCCGGGTGTGATCTTTCAGTTTGACGCCCAGCCCAGCGGGGACTACGGGTTCACGTTCGTCGGCGAAAAGGCCGAGGAAATGCTCGGCCTCGCGCCCGACCCGGAGACGTTCCTCGAGCGCAGCCTGTCCCGCGTCCCCTCCTCCCATCGTACCGCGGTCCAGGAATCGATCGAGACCGCCGTAACGGAGCAGTCGGCCTGGAACCAGGAGTTTCCATTCGAACGCCCCTCGGGCGAGACGATCTGGCTCTGGGGCCTTGCCACCCCGGAGCAAAAGGGGGAGACCGTCGTGTTTAGCGGCGTCCTGCTCGACAATACCAAGCGAAAAAACATGGAGCGGGAGGTCCGCCACACGAAGACCTTCTACGAGCAGGTGTTCGACCAAATCCCGATCGACCTGGCGGTGTTTGATCGGGAGGCCCAGTTTGAGTACCTCAACGCGGGGAGCGTCGGAAGCGCGGACCGCCGCGACCGGATCATCGGCTGGACCAACGAGGAATACTGCCGCCGTCGGGGCCTCGACCCGGCCCTCGGGCGGCGGCGCGACGAGGCGATCCGGGAGGTCATCGAGACCGGCGAGACCGTCGTGGTCGAAGAAACCCTGGAAACCGGCGAGGGGCCGCGCCACTACCGCCGGGTCCACGGCCCGATCACCGACTCGGACGGCCACATTACCCACGTTGCCGGGTACGGCATCGACGTGACCGACCAGAAGCAGTACGAGCAGCAGCTCCGGGAGGCAAAGGCGGCGGCAGAGAAGGCCGCCCGCCTCAAGTCCGCCATGCTTGCCAACATGAGCCACGAGATCCGCACCCCGCTCACCTCCATTCTCGGCTTTTCGGAAGCCATCGGGGAGGAAACGCGGGGCGCCTCGCCGGAGGACATCGACCTGGAGATGCTGTCGGAGTTTTCGGACCTCATCGAGAAAAGCGGGCGGCGCCTCATGGACACGCTCACGGGCGTGCTCAACCTCTCGAAGCTGGAGGCCGGCGAGATGACCCTGTCCCTGACCCCGATCGACCTGTCGGTTGAGGCCCATGAGGCGGTGGACGAGTTTCGCCCCCAGGCCGCGGAGGCCGACCTTTCACTGACAACCGATATTGAGGCCGGCACCTGCGCCCGCGCCGACAAGGGCGGGCTGCACATTATCTTCCGCAACCTCCTGTCCAACGCGATTAAGTACACCGCGGAGGGCGGCCAGGTGGAGGTGCGCGTTCGAGACACGGCGGAGCACGCGGTGCTCGAGGTCGAGGATACGGGGGCCGGAATGGACCCCGAGGAGGTGTCCGAATTCTTCCAGGCCTTTAAGCAGGGCTCCGAAGGCATGAGCCGCAAGTACGAGGGCACCGGACTGGGCCTGACCATCGTCAATCGGATGGTCGAGCGAATGAACGGCGCCATCGAGGTGGAGACGGAGGAAGGCGTGGGGACCTGCTTTACGGTGCGCCTTGTCCGTGCACCGACCGGGAGCGCGCCCCCGCCCGAGGCCCCGACGGACGCGTAGCGCCGGGCGCCACGACGTGTGCTCGGAGGACTGTGCCTCCTCCATCTGATCGTGGTCATCTCGAGCGACCAACGGGAGTCGAGAGATCTCTTTGGGCCTGCTGGAGGCGGGCGGGGCCGCTGTTGCCGTGGAGGTCTCTCCACTTCGGGTCGCACTCCGCGACCCTCCGGTCGAGACGACGCAGATTCGGAAGGGATCGCCGTTCCCCACTCGATCTTGCGTCATGTCGAGCGACTGCACTCTAAAAGCACTTCCTCGTTTCACTCAGGGCGCAAGGAGTCGAGACATCTCCGTGGACGAGGCGAAAACAATTGGAAATGCCGACCCCGAGGAGGTGTCTCCACTGCGCCTCGATCGGAGTCGAGGCTCCGGTCGACACGACGTGTGTTCGTGGGAGTGTGCCTCCTTCCTCCGACCGTGGTCATCTCGAGCGACCGACGGGAGTCGAGAGATCTCTTTGGGCCTGTCGGACACGGGCGGGGCCGCTGGTTCCGTGAAGGTCTCTCCACTTCGGGTCGCACTCCGCGACCCTCCGGTCGAGACGACGCAGCATCGGAGGGGAGAGTCTTCTTTCGACTGTTACAGGTCGTGTCGAGCGAGGGAACCGAGTCGAGACACCTCCTCGGTCCTGCTGGAACCGTCTGAGTGTGCTGTGTCCGTGGAGATGTCTCCACTCCGCCTCGATCGGAGTCGAGGCTCCGG
>JAWOAQ010000086.1:0-3778 GCA_046498495.1 Salinibacter sp.
CCCGGCCGCGTCGAACGAGACGGAGGAAGGACGGCAGACGAACCGGCGCGTGGAACTGGTGCGAATGTAGCGGAGCGCTGCGAGGCGTGCGTCCAGTTCTCTTTTTCTCTCCGGTGCTCCGATTCGTTCGTCCTGACGGCCCATCTCCGATCCCTTCGCGCGCTCCGCCTCCGCACCACACGCATCCCCGAGGCGGTTTCGACTCTCACGTCCGGCTTGGTGTCCGCACGGGCCTACCAGGGCACGATGAGTACCAGGAGTAGGCGGTTCCGAGCATGGAGGGAGAGGACGGCTCCCGCGATCCCGCACGCTCTGGTGGGCACGTCGACTGAGTGTAACGTCTTATGGAAGCTCCCTCTCGGAGCAGAGGGGCGGTGCAACTAGAGGCTCCGGGACGGGTGAGACGGAGCAGCCAATCAAAACCCCCATCTTGCCTCACATGACGACACTCGTTGTTGCCCTTTTGATGATCGTGCTCACGGCGTCGATCTACTACGGACTACAAGACCGCTCGGAGCAGCGCCAGGCTCGGCGCCGACGGGACCTTGTGCGTCGGCAACGGCAAGATCTTAGTGCTCCGCGGCGAACAAACGAGGCGGCACCGACCGAAAAGGGCGAGGAGGAAGAAGATGAGCGGCCTGGGCGCGACGCAATTCTTGGTTGGACGAAGAGACGAGATGAGGGAGACCGGCGGTTGTGATGCCTACGAGACAGAGAGGCGTCCGTGCGAACAGGGAAGGGAGGCGTCGGGGGAAGACCTCCCCCTGGCAGTCAGGAGCTCCCGCCCGTGCATGCGCGAGACGGACGGCGGGTTTCTCCTCCCGAACATTCGCAGGGCGCGGGCCGAGATCCCGTGGAGGGATGGGGGGCCCCACCCGATCCACAGCACTTCCGGCACGCAGCCCCAACGGATCGGTCTGGGTTCGACGCAACTGGCAGCCTTGACCAAAGCGAACCGGCGCCGAGCTGAAGTGTCCGGCTGGGCTGGGAAGAAGTGGCACCCTTACCCGTCCGTACGACCCAAAACGAAGACGCGCGGGTAAAGGCCGCCGATTTCGATGACGCGTACGTGGCGAATGTCGAACGCGCCGGTGTCGCCAAGGGCTTGTTTGAAGGGGGCTTGCCGCAGGACGAGCATCACGACCGTCCCGCCGGGTTGTAGAACGGCGTGCATCTGTTCCAGAGCGCGGCGGTAGAAGGGACGGAAGTCCATGCTACTGCCGAGGCGCACGCCGAAGGGCGGATTGGTGACGATGAGGTCGGCCGTCATGTCGCCCAACGTGTCAGCGAGATACCATACGTCTGCCTCGTGGAGCGTGACCCGATCGGTCATGTTCTGGGCCTTTGCATTCTCGCGAGCGCCCGCGAGGGTTTCCTCGTTCCAGTCGTTGCCGAGAAGGCGGGCCCCGGGCCAGAGCGCACCGGCCTCCCACAGAATGGTGCCAGAGCCGCAGAAGGGGTCGAGCAGCGTGTCGGGCGGGGTGTCGAGGTGGGCGAGGCGAAGGAGAGCGTAGGCGACATTTGGTTTAAGGGCAGCTCGCGGTTGAAAGAGGCGCGCCTGTCGGCGGCTGAGGGCGTCCCTGGTGTGCTGTACGCTCACGAGGCAGCGATCGTCGTGCACGTCCACGCGCACCTCCACGTCGTAGTCCTCCAGGTCGACGGCCGCGTCGTAGCGCGCATCGAGGGCGCCGCCGGCCCACTTCTGTACATCGACGCTCGTGAAGTCGTGGTCGCCTTTCCGCACCGTCGTAGCACGGAAGGTGCCGGCCGTATCCATTGGGTCTACGTCCAGCGTGCGGACAGTATCGTAGATGGTTTCTCGGACCGCTTCGGCCCCGTCGTCCACCGGAAGAGAGAACGTGTAGAGTGGGGCGAGCACGTGGTGCACCGAGCGCATGTTGTAGGCCACAGCCAAGGCGGCCTGGGGGGCAGCGTCGACGGTCACTCGGGCGTAGCTTCGCAGGTCGAGCGGCGCATCATTGGTGTCACTCACCGAATGTCCAGCCGCGGCCGCCCGCTCGCGATACTCGTTCACGACCACGTCCTCCAGGCCCATGTTCACGGTGAACAGGAGGGGCGTGTGGTTTGGGGCGCGGAGAGAGGCGACGGAGGGAACTGACGGTGTGGGAGGCGACATGTGCGAGCGAAAGTGGTAGAGAGACACGCCTTCAAGCGATACTGAGCTCTGCGGGCTGGAGTTCGCGTGTGGGAGAGAGACGGGCGAGACGAGGAACTCAATTTGCGACCCAAAAGTTAAGGTACCACTGTGCTCAATCGGACTCCTTCGTATGCATCATCTCCGATCTCCCGGACCCATCAGCCGTTGGGGCGTCCTCCTCGGCGTTCTCCTGGTCGTGGGGCCCCTGGTGCAGTCCGTTACGCCGTGCCGCGGGGCCACCGGGGCGCCGGCCGATGCTCCGTCGGATGTTGCGGTGACGGCTCCTGCGCCGGGCGCCCAGTGGACCTGCTCGGAGGCTGTCGCTGCCACGACAGTCCGTGCGGTGTCGTCGGAGCGGCCGGAATCCTCGTTTGATGGCCCATCCGTCGGGGCGTCGATCGGGCCCGCGTCGCCTGTCGACTCGTTCCCCTCCGCAGAAGCGCAGCGACCTGCCTCCCTTCTGTCCATTTCTCCGATCCTGGATGCCCTCCGTGCGGTTGTCCTCCAGGTGTAGTCGTCTCCGTCTGCCCTCAGCTGGTCCCTGAGGGTCGTTCGCCGGCCGTCCGGTCGGCCCTTCCCGCGTTCGATTCTTTGGAGACGATACCTGTATCCCTATGCTACCCTTTTCTTTTCCCAACTGGGTGGGCTCGTTTGCCGCGGGTCTGCTCGTCGTCGGGGGGCTTGCGGCCCTCGTGATGTCCGAGCAGCCCGACTCGCCCGCTCAAACGGCAGGAGGCGAGAACACACCGGCGGAGGCCCCCGACTTTTCGCTGGAAACCCTGGACGGCGAGACTTTCCGCCTTGACGACCAGCGCGGGGACGTGGTGGTGCTCAACTTCTGGGCCACCTGGTGCCCGCCGTGCCGACGCGAGATTCCGGACTTTGTGTCCATGCAAGAGGACCTCGGCGATCAGGGGCTGCAGTTCGTGGGAATAGCCCTCGAACGGAGCGCCGGTCCCGAGGAGGTGGAGGCCTTCGCCGACAAAATGAACATCAACTATCCCATTGGTATGGGCGACGGCTCCATCGCGGAGAAATACGGCGGGGTGCGGGGCCTGCCCATGACGTTTGTGATCGGGCCTGAGGGACAGATCCAAAAGCACATTCCGGGCATGACGACCGAGGATCGCCTCCGTCCGGTGTTGGAGTCGCTGCTGCAGCAAACGTCGTAGCTGCGCCTCCGCTCATCCCGTGCCCCTTGTCTTTTGCGCACCGACCGATCCCGGATCGTCCCGTATGCCTGATTCTAATCGCGACCGCTCCCCATGGCACATGGCCTGGGCCTATACCAAAGCCTACTGGCACTGGCCCGTGCTCCTCGTCGTGGGGATGTACGCCTATCAACAATACATGCCGAGCATTGACCTTGCCGCGGAGGGGCGCCCGGCCCCGGCTGTGGCGGCGGAAACGCTGGAGGGCGACCGCTTCCGGCTCCAAGACCATCGCGGGGAGGTTCTGGTGGTGAACGTGTGGGCCACCTGGTGCCCGCCGTGTCGCGTCGAAATGCCCGGCTTCGTGGACTTGCAAGACTCGTTTCGGGACGAGGACGTGCAGTTTGTTGGGATCGCGGTGGACCGGGACGGGGCGGAGGCGGTGCGTCCGTTCGTGGAAGAGCAGGGC
>JAWOAQ010000088.1:0-14045 GCA_046498495.1 Salinibacter sp.
CAGGAGGCCCGCTACCTCAAAAGCGATCAGGGGCAAACGTATCTGGCCAGCGCCCTCTTTCGAGCCGTGCGGACGTACAAGGAACAGTACGAAAAAGGAATTGTGGCGCAGAGCGAATAGCGCTTGTGTGCACGGCGAGTTGTTCGATGCGCCGCTCGTGTAATCGGAGTGCTCGTCCGGGTGCCCCCTCCCTCACTCCCCCGATGTTTAACCTGATAATTTCCATGCGCTTGCCCCGCCCCGCCGTCGCAATCGCCAGTGCCCTCCTGATGGTCGCCATGGTCGGGTGTGACACGAGCGGCCCCGACACGGCCGTGCTCAATGCCAACTCGCCCGAACCGCCCACCGTCGAGTACGAGGTGCGATACACGGCGGACGATCTAAATGAGCGTGGGGAGGTGGAGGTCGCGTCCCTGAATTCCGACGATCTGCAGTCGGTGCTTCAGAGCAACGGCTTCGAGCGAAGCGACGTGGTCTCCGCCCGGGTCGACAGTGTAACACTGGAGCGCATCTCCGCCCCCACCGAGGGCACGTCGACGCATCCAAAGGCGGTCGCGACGCCCGACGTTTTCTCCTATCTCCTCGGGGCGGAGGTGCATCTCGGCGAAGATGCGACCGGCCCCCAGATTGCAGCCGGCCAATTCCAAACGACCCAGCGGTTCGTGTCCCTCCCGGTTGTTACGCGGAACGTGACGCCGATCGTGCGGGAGGGGGCCGCGTCCTCGTTCCTGCGCCTTGAGGTTGAGGACCCGAGCAACGTACCCGACCCTCCAAACCAGGACGCCGTGGAACTCGTGGTGTACTACCGGATCGAGGTTGAAGGCGTGTAGCGAGCCGGATGCTACCGCATAGCAATGCACGAGATTTCGACGCGTGCCCCGCGCGGTAGCTCCGAGACCTCAAGGGCCTGGCGGGCGGGCGGCTGCTCATTAAAGTAGCGGGCGTACACCTCGTTGATCTGGCCGTAATCGTCGATGTCGGCCATGTAGACCTCGCAGCGCACAACGTTTTCGAACGACATGCTGGCGGCCTGGAGCACCGCCCCAATGTTGTCCAGGACCCGTTCCGTTTCGGCTTCAACCGATCCGTCGACCATGCTCCCCGTTTCTGGATCGATCGCAATCTGGCCGGAGACGTAGAGGCGATCGCCCACCAGGATGCCCTGGCTGTACGGGCCAATGGCGGCGGGGGCGAGGGGCGTGGTGACGGTGCTGCGGGACGTCGACGTGGAGGCCATAAACCGAAAGTCAGGTCTGGTCGGAAAATACGAGTGCCTGTAACATCCCTCTATCCGCTTCGCGGTACAAGCGAATATTATCTAAAGAGCGTCCGGAGAGGCCACTGAGGCGCTGCCCATCCGAAAAAACGGAACGCCCTACCGAAAAAGGGGGTTCACACCTGTCCAGAATCACAATGTTGTGCCAAACCAGACAGCGCCCGTCATTATGAGCAAGAAGGGACGCGTGCTCGTCGCCATGAGTGGTGGCGTCGATTCCTCCGTGACCGCCGTTCTCCTGGCCGAGCGCGGCTACGAGGTGGTGGGCATCACCATGAAGACGTGGGATTACTCGACCAGCGGCGGGCGCGACGGAAAAGAGATCGGATGCTGCTCGCTGGAGTCGATGAACGACGCCCGGGCGGTGGCCACCAAGTATGGATTCACGCATTTCATCGTCGACATCCGTGAGGAGTTTGGGGACTGGGTGATCGAGCGGTTTACGAACGAGTATCTCTCCGGTCGCACCCCCAACCCGTGTGTGCTTTGTAACACGCACATCAAGTGGGCGGCGTTGTTGAAGCGCGCCGACGACCTGGACTGCGAGCACATCGCCACGGGGCACTACGCCAACGTTCGCTATGACGACGCACGCGACCGCTACCTGCTCAGCCGGGGCGTCGATCGGAACAAGGACCAGAGCTACGCGCTCTGGGGCCTGCCCCAGGAGCACCTCGCACGGTCCATCTTTCCCCTCGGCGAGTACGAGAAGCCTGAAATTCGCCAGATGGCCGAGGACTTCGGTCTCGACGTGGCCGACAAGCCGGACTCCTACGAGATCTGCTTCATTCCGGACAACGACTACCCTCGCTTTTTGAAGGACCACGTCGACGGCCTGGAGGAGGATGTGAGCGGGGGCACGTTCGTGCTCAAGGATGGCACGGTGGTCGGGGAGCACGACGGCTATCCCTTCTACACCATCGGCCAGCGTCGCGGCCTGGGCTTGGCGCTGGGAGAGCGGGTCTATGTCACCGATATCGATCCGGAGACAAATACCATTACCGTGGGGCCGCGGGAGGACCTCCTGGAGCAGACGCTCACGGCACGCGAGATCAATCTCGTCAAAGAGCCGGCCATTGAGGAGGAGCGCCCCGCCTGGGGCACCATTCGTTACAACGACGAGGGGGCCGGGTGCCTTGTCTGGCAGCCCGAAGACGACACGCTCAAGGTTGCCTTTGCCGAGCCCCGACGGGCCATTACGCCGGGCCAAAGCGTGGTGCTCTACGATGGAGACGATGTGCTGGGGGGCGGGTGGATCCACGAGGTGGGTGAAGCGGACGCAGCGGTGTCCAGAGAGGACGCGCCCGCGGAACGCCCTGCGCAGGCGTAGCGAGGAGTAGCGAGGACACGGGCCCCGGTCAGGGGCGAAGTGACGACGCATCCTATTCCACACTTCAACGTCTTCCACGGGGCGCACAGGAACACTGAAATTCCCACCCCGGTTCAAAAATTCCTGTCGCCGTCATACAAAAAAAGATGCGACGTCGCGCAGAAGGCTGCAGTTTGCCCGTGTCAGTCTGTGCGCACGCCAGCGTGAGCCTATGGAACGTACGGACGTAACGCGGATCGACGACTTCACCTGGGAAATCCCAGAGTCGTTCCGAGAGGATATGCGCGTTCCGGTGCGCATCATTGCCAACGAGGACCTCATCGGGGACATTCTCTCTGGGGAGGCGATTGAACAGGCCATCCAGACGGCGATGTTGCCCGGCCTGGTTGGGCATCTGGTCGTGATGCCCGATGTGTACAGCGGACAAGGCGCCCCGGTTGGCATCGTCGCGGTCTCGAAGTGGCCGGTGGGCAGCATTGCGCCCGGCGCCATTGGGCACGACATCAACACGGGGGTGCGCCTGCTTGGCTCCGACATCGCCCTGGAGGAGGCCGAGGGCATGTTCGAGGTCCTGGCCGATACCCTCAAGGGCCACATCCCCAGTGGAACAGAAGCAGAGGGCAGCCTCCAGATTGGGAAGAATGAGGTGGACCACGTGGCGCAGTCCGGAGCGCAGTGGGCCCTTCGAAAAGACATGGCACAGCAGGACGATCTGGTCCGGGCCGAGGAAGGGGGGCGCCTCAACGATGCGGATCCCGGCAAGGTAAGCAGCACGGCCCGCTCCTTAGGGGCACAACAACTTGGGACGCTGGGGGGAGGGGAGCACTTCATCGAGATCAACGCCGTCGATGAGGTCTTCAACCGAGCCGCAGCGGTCACCATGGGCCTAAAGGAAGGCACGCTCGTGGCCCAAATTCATTGCGGTTCGCGGGGCTATGGCCGGCAGGTGTGTGCCGATTACATTGAGACGTTTCAGGAGGCCGCGCCCTCCTACGACATGCATCCCCCCAACCCAAACCTTGCGTGTGTGCCGCTCGAGTCGAGTGAAGCTGAGGATTACATGGGGGCGATGCGGGCTGCGGCCAACTATGCCTACGCAAATCGACAGGTCCTTGCTCACCGCGTACGCGAGGTTTTCGACGATGTGCTCGATGGGGCGGGGCAGCGCCTCAAGACGGTCTACGATGTCGCCCACAACCTGGGACAGGTGGAGATGCACCAGGTCGACGGCAAGCAGATGCGGTGCTACGTGCACCGGAAGGGGGCCGCCCGGGCCTTTGGACCCGGCACCCCCGGCATTTCGCTTCCCTACCGGGCCCTGGGGCAGCCGGTGCTCGTGCCGGGCAGCATGGGCGAAACCTCGTGGGTTATGCTGGCGACGCGCGACGCGATGCAGAAGAGCTTCGGCTCCGCGTGCCATGGAGCGGGCCGGACCATGAGCCGCCACGAAGCCAACCACCACGCCGAGCGCGTGCCCCTGGAGGAGGAAATTGAGGAGGGCGTTCATGTGCGCGCCAGCGACCAGTCTGCCTCTGCCGGCGGCGTCAAAATGAAAGAGAACATCGATGCGGTTGTCGAGACGGTGGCCGGGGCCCGGCTTGCGAGCAAGGTGGCCCGTCTAAAGCCCCTGGCCGTAGTGCACGGATAGCGTTGGCGGCGCCCTGCGCACGCAGGAAGAACGTTCCCCAAGATTTACAGGCCCGGAGAACCGGCGGG
The DNA here is from genome assembly GCA_046498495.1 of Salinibacter sp. GTDB lineage: Bacteria > Bacteroidota > Rhodothermia > Rhodothermales > Salinibacteraceae > Salinibacter. Next base: position 4,323 of record JAWOAQ010000088.1, read on the forward strand.
GACACATATCCTTGGGTCCAGCGTTCAGACTTCTGATCCTCCGGACCCTATATTGCATTGAGGTCCGCGAGGTTTTTCTCCGTTTGACTCAATTTCCTTGACCTCATGTCCGAATCGCCAGAAGGCCCTCACCTCCTCGTCGTCGAGGACGATAGTGAGCTCAGTACCAGCCTTGCCCTCTACCTGGAATCCGAAGGCTACCAGGTCACACTGGCCGAGGATGGGGAAACGGGGCAGGAGGAGGCCACCCGCCTCCCCGGCTACGACCTCATCGTCCTCGACGCCAAGCTGCCGGACCGGAACGGCTTTGAGGTCCTGCGCCGGGCCCGAGAAGATGGCGTCCGCACGCCTGTGCTGATGCTCACGGGGCTGGGCGACCACGAGCACAAGATGCGGGGCTTCCAGGTGGGGGCCGACGACTACCTGACCAAGCCGTTCGAAACCGACGAACTCCTGGCGCGCATCGACGCGCTGCTGCGGCGCGAGGCTCAGGTGAACGAGGAGAGCGGGGTCTTTGAGGTGGGAGGGCTCCGGGTGAACCTCGACACCGACGAGGTCACACGCGACGGTGAGCCTGTTGGCCTGACGGATCTAGAGTACAGTCTGCTGGCCTATCTGCTGCGGCGGCGGGGCCGCACGGCTACCCGCGAACAGATCCTTCGAGACGTGTGGGACCTTCCGTCCGAGGTGGAGACGCGCACCATCGACCGGCACGTGAATGCCCTGCGCGATGTCATGGACGGGGAGGACGAGAGGGCCTGGCCCATCCAGAGCGTCTATGGCATTGGCTACAAACTGGAACGAGCGCGCCGCGTGGGGTCTGCGGAGGGAGAGGCGGCCTAAGTCGGCGGCCGGCTCGCGATCCTGACCCTCGCCGATTCCGGCTCCGCGTCGCCGGGTTTTGGGCCTACTCGTTTTCGAAGCGGTACCCGATGCCGTACACGGTTTCGATATAGGTAGGGGCGGACGGGTCTGGCTCAATCTTCTTGCGGACCGACGCCATGTGGCGGTCGATCGTTCGGGTAATGATGTTTTCGTCGATGCCCCATACGTCGCGAAGTAGCTGCTTTCGTGTGACGGTGCGCCCCTCGTGCTGGATCAGGTAGCGGAGGATGTCGAACTCCAGGGCCGTAAAGTCGACCTCCTCGTCTCCGCGGTACGCCTCGTGGGTCGTGAAATTGATTTCCACGTCCCCCACTTCATACACGTCCATCGGGGCCTCAGAGGGCGGCATGGTGCGTTGAAGGATCGCCTTCACGCGCGCGGCCAGTTCCTCCACGTTGAACGGCTTGGTGACGTAGTCGTCTGCGCCGAGTCCAAACCCCTTGAGCTTCGCCTCCTGCTCGCCCCGGGCCGTAATCATGAGGATGGGGGCACTAAAGCCCATCTCCTGCGACTCCTCCAGCACTTCGAAGCCGTTTTTCTCCGGCAGCATCACGTCGAGGAGGACGACATCGCACGCGTCCATGTCCTGCATCTTTTCGAGGGCCGCGACCCCATCCTCGGCGGTTTCGACCTCGTATCCTTCCAGTTCGAAGTATTCCTCAAGCCCCATGAGGATGTCGGGGTCGTCCTCTACGATGAGCATATGATAGGTGCGGTCGGTCGTCTTCTTCGACATAGGAGAGCCGGGGTGCGTGAAAAGAGCAGAAGAGGAGGCGGGGCGACTGGCGTCCCGAGCGTAATATAGGTAAAATTGCGACTCTACCAAACGCACAAGCCGCCGGAGGTTGTTCGGGAACCGAAACATTTGGGCGGATCGGGGCCCGAACCTGCTGTGGCAATCCGCTGTATGACAACCCGCCGACACGGCCATCCGATTCAACGTGGTAAACCAACCGGTACGCTCCGTATGACCGACGACGCAACGTCCTTCTTTTTTGAACTGCTCGATACGCCCAGTCCCACCGGCTTTGAAGCCCCGGGCCAGCGCGTGTGGGCCGACTACGTGCGGCCCCACGCGGATGCGCTTGAGACCGATGCCTACGGTACGGCCTGGGCCACGCTACACGGGCACGACGACGCGGCGCCGTCGCTCATGCTCGACGCCCACGTCGACGAAATCGGCTTCATGGTGCGCCACATTACCAAGGAAGGATTCATCTACGTCACGCGCATCGGCGGGTCGGACCGCGCCATCGCCCGCGGCCTCCGCGTCCGCATCCTGGGCGACGACGGACCCGTAACCGGCGTTGTGGGCAACACCGCCATCCACATCCGCGACACGACCAACGAGAAGGTCCCCGAAGTGCACGAGCTGTTTGTCGACATCGGGGCTGAGGACAAGGACGGCGTCCACGATCGCGGCATCCGGGTGGGGCACCCCATGGTGTTTGACGTGTCCCCAATCGAGTTGACCGACGGTCGGATCACGGCCCGGGCCATCGACAATCGCCTTGGTGGCTTTATCATTGCGCAGGTGATTGAGCGCCTCTCCGAGGAGCGGCCGGCCTGGACTGTGCAGGCGGCCAACTCGGTACAGGAAGAAATTGGGGGGCACGGAGCGAAAATGATCTCGCACCGACTGGAGCCGAGCCTCGCTGTGGCCTTCGACGTCACACACGCCACCGATTCGCCCGGCATCAGCAGCACGGAGCACGGGCAGGTGACAATGGGCGACGGGCCGGCCGTTACGCACGGCACATCCACCCATCCGCAGGTGGTGCAGCGTCTCCTGCAGGTCGCTGACGACGCCGACATCCCGGTCCAGCACGAGCCCAGCAGCCGCCGCACCGGCACCGATACCGACTCGATCTTCAAGAGCCGCGGCGGCGTGCCCAGCGGACTGGTGTCCGTTCCCCTCCGCTACATGCACTCGACGGTCGAGGTGGTGGACACCGGCGACATCGAGCAGTGCATCCAGTTGCTCACAGCGTTTGCGCGCTCGCTCGATCCGGACGACGAATTCGGCGTGTCGCTATAGCGCGGCGGCGTTGTACGTTAGAACGTTGAGCGTGAAACGTTGAACGTTATCGGTGCAGCTGGCGATACTTCCGGACGATAGAGAACGCCATCTCCAGCGACTGCTCGTAGTTGAGGCGGGGATCGACGCGCGATTTGTAGGCACTTTCCAGGTCCTCGACGCTGAGGCCGCGGGCGCCGCCAATGCATTCGGTGACGTCCTCGCCGGTGAGTTCGAAGTGGACGCCGCCCAGGTGCGAGCCCTCGGCCGCGTGCACGTCGAACGCCTGCTCCAGCTCGCCGAGAATCTTGTCGAAGCGGCGGGTTTTGGTGCCGTCCTCGGTCTTTTCGGTGTTGCCGTGCATCGGATCGCTGATCCAGAGCACCGAGTGGCCAAGGTCTTGCACCGCCCGGACGAGGGCTGGCAGGCGGTCCCCAATGGTGTCGGCGCCGAGGCGGGAAATCAGCGTGAGCTTGCCGGGCTCGTCCTCGGGGTCGAGGGTGCGGATGAGCGTCTTGAGCCGCGAAGGCGTCATGTCCGGGCCCACCTTGAGGCCCACCGGGTTCTCGATCCCGCGGGCGTACTCGATATGGGCGTTGTCGGGCTGATTGGTGCGCTTCCCCACCCACGGAAGGTGCGTGCCCAGGTTGTACACACCCGTCTTATGCGGCACGGTACGCGAGAGGGCCTCCTCGTAGGGCAACAGCAGCGCCTCGTGGCTTGTGTAGAAGGAAACGCTCTCAAGAGAGTCGAAGGACTCGTTGGTGACCGTCTCGAGGAAGTCAAGCGTGTCCTCGATGGCGTCTACGATGGCGTGGTATTCTTCCGCCAGGGGCGAGTGGTCCATGAAGCCCAGGTCCCAGTACTCAGGGTGTCGCAGGTCGGCGAAGCCGCCTTCGGCCAGGGCCCGCACGAGATTGAGCGTGAGCGACGAACTAGAATAGGCCTCGACCATGCGCTGCGGGTCCGGATGGCGGGACGCCTCCGTAAACTCGGGGCTGTTGATGATGTCGCCGCGGTAGCTGGGCAGCGTGGTGCCGTCGCGCGTCTCGGTGTCCGAGGAACGGGGCTTTGCGTATTGCCCCGCAAAGCGGCCCACCCGTACGATGCTCGTGTTGAGCCCGTAGGTAAGGACCAGGCTCATCTGCATCAGAATTTTAAGCCGGCTCGTGATAATCTCGGCTCGGCAGTCGGCGAACGACTCGGCACACTCGCCGCCCTGCAGGAGGAACCGGTCGCCCTGGGCCGCACGGGCCAGCTCCTTCTTGAGGTTTTCGACTTCCCAGGATGTGACGAGAGGGGGAAGGGCCGAGACATGCTCGAGGGTGTTCTCCAGCGCCTCGGCGTCCGGGTAGGTGGGAAGTTGCAGCGCATCTTTTGAGCGCCACGAGCGAAGGTGCCAGTCTTGGGTGGTGGGGGGAGCCATAGGGGAAGGACATTACACGTACGAATGAACGATCCCGCCTACGAAGGCGGAGGGAGGCACGTTTCGGGCCGGACCCCGTTCTGGAATGGGCAATTGAAAAGGCACGCCCCCTGACGGAACGGACCGCCTGTAACGTTTCGACGTCAGCCTGCACTCATTCGAAAACGATTCGGCTCCTGTCTCACTCTCCAACGCCCGTGTCCACCTTCGCTGGAAAGGACATTCTGCTCGTTGAAGACGACCCTGACATTGCCGATCTCTTGTCTCTCCACCTTGAGGACGAGGGGCACGCGGTAGCGGTCGTAGACAATGGCGACGAGGGGCTCGACCGTGCCCTGCAGGGCGCCCACGACCTTATTGTGCTCGACATCATGCTGCCGGGCACCGATGGGTTCGACATCTGCCGGCGCCTGCGGCAGGAGAAGCGGGCCACCCCCATCCTGATGATCACGGCAAAGACCGAAGAGGTGGACAAGGTGCTGGGGCTGGAGCTGGGGGCCGACGATTACATCACCAAGCCCTTTAGTATTCGCGAAGTGCTGGCCCGCGTGAAGGCCATTTTCCGACGTGTTGAGGTCGACCAGGAAGCGCAGCACACAGGCGGTGAGGGGCCGATTACAGTGGGCGACCTCCGCATTGAGCCGAGCAAGCGCCGCGTGAGGATGCAGGACAGGGCTGTTGAGTTGACGAGCAAAGAGTACGAATTGCTGCTCCTGTTTGCCCGGCATCCGGGCCGGGCCTACAGCCGCGACGAGTTGCTCGACGAAGTATGGGGCTATCAGTACAGCGGCTACAGCCACACCGTGAACACGCACATCAACCGTTTGCGCAACAAAATAGAACCTGATCCCGCGGAGCCGCAGTACGTGAAGACCGTGTGGGGCGTGGGGTACCGGTTTGCCGAGCCGGAGGAGCTGGCTGCGTAGTGCGGATTTCGTACGACGTAGGTGCAGGATTCGCGTTCTCCCCCGCGTAGGCAGTTGCACAATACATACGCAGTACGCAATACGAGACAAGCAATTACACCTGCTGTCGTCTCTCCCGACGGATGCCTGACCGTCCTCCACGTCGCACGCACCACGTCTCAATCCCCCGATGCTCAACAGCTTCTACGCCAAACTCAGCGCCCTCTTCCTGGCAATGATCGTGGGACTGGGCGCTGTGTTGGCAACGCTGGGCGTGCGGGCGGCACGGCAGTACGCCGACGAGGTGGAGCAGAAGCTCAACCGTACGCTCGCCGACGAAATGGTCTCGCGCTTCGAGCCGTCGCTTCAAGACAGTATCGACACGCGGTCCATCAAGGCCACCATTCAGGATATGACGGGCATCAACCGGCGGATTGAGATCTATCTCCTGGAGCGAGACGGCACCCTGAAGGCCTCCTTTGCGGTCCCCGATCAGGACATCGAGCAGCGTCAGGTGGACCGTGCGCCCATCCAGCGCTTCATGCGGGACGAGGACCTTCCCATTCTGGGCGACGACCCGATGAGGGCCGGCACGCGAAAGCCCTTCTCGGCGGCGCACATCGAGATTATGGGGCAGGAAGACTGCTACTTGTACGTCATTTTGGGCAGTGAGCAGTACGCCTCCGTCGCGAGCATGGTGGGAGAAAGCTACATTGTGAAGACGGCCCTCTGGGGCCTCGGCGCGGTGCTTCTGGCCGCAGCGGGGATGGGCCTGTTGCTCTTTTGGCGTCTCACGAGGCGCCTGCGCGAGATGCAGGCCGTCGTGGCCGAGTTTGAACAGGGCCGGTTTGACCGTCGTGTGGAGGTAGAAACGAAGGACGAACTGGGGCGCCTCGGGGAGTGCTTCAACCGCATGGCCGACACCCTCACCGACACGATGGAGGCCCTCCGTCAGGCCGATCGCATGCGGCGCGAACTCGTGGCGAACGTGTCCCACGACCTTCGGAGCCCCATCGCCTCCATTCAGGGCTATCTGGAAACGGTCGCGATGAAGGGCGGAGACCTCGCGCCCGAGGAGCGTCAGCGCTACGTGAAGACGGCCCTTCGGAATGCCCAGCGTCTCAACACGCTGGTGAGCGAACTCTTTGACCTGTCGAAGCTGGAGACCGAGCAGGTGGACCCCACGATGGAGCCGTTCCGGGTGGCCGAGCTCGTGCAGGACGTGGTGATGCAGTATCAGCCCCGGGCCGAGGAGAAAGGTGTGGATCTTCAGGCGGAGCTACCCCAGCGCGGCGTTCGGGTCGAGGCGGACATCGGACTGGTGGAGCGTGCACTGTCCAACCTCATCGACAATGCCATTCAGTACACCCCGGCCGGCGGCCGGGTGGGCGTACGAGTTGAATACGAGGGGACGGCGGTGTGTGTGGCGGTGGCCGACACTGGCCCTGGCATCCCGGACGACGACCTGCCGCACATCTTCGATCGCTCCTATCGCGTTGAGAAGAGCCGCGACCCCGACCGCGGCGGAGCGGGGCTGGGCCTGGCCATTGCCAAGACCATTCTGGAACTACATGATCAGCCAATGGAGGTGGAAAGCACAGTAGGAGAGGGCACAGTGTTCTGGTTTCGGCTCCCTGTGGTGACGACGGACGACCGGCGCACGTGAACGAGCCGTGTCCAATAGGAGGCCCAAGCCGCCGGACCCGGTGGGGACGACGGAGCCGCGAGGGGCCTGCGCAGTCGGTCGAGGCGGGAAGGAGAGCCAGCGGGCAGAAATCCGTTGGGAGCCATCGTGGTGCCGTGTGCTGGGGAACTCTATTTCTGCCGTTCTGGTCCCTTCTGTGGAAGCGGTTGCGTAGCCATCCAGGCTGCGGCCCGTCCCATGCTGGCCTCAACGGTGCTGACGATGAGTGAATGGATCACGGAAAAGTAATCGAGTCCTACAAGCCCGATTCGTATAATACCACTATCCTGTTGTCGTCTTGGCCAACCCAGACCGAGAGCGAGCCCCGTTGGCCGTCGGAACGAGGCGATGGCACACATATGAGCCGCATCGGCCTGGCAACCGGCATGCGATTCGATGCCGACGTGACGTTGTCCATGCCGGTGCCTTTCCCCAGTGCAGTTGCAACTGTGATCCCGGTGGACGGGAAACGCTCCCTCGCATCTTGCTGACGGAGTGAGGGCACGGACTTCACGTTCCGACACCTGTCGGGAGGTTCTATGACATCGGGGCGCTCGCTCCGATCATTCTCATTCAATACGACCCCCTTGACCTCTATGGCTCACGATCTCCTCGACATTCCAGACCTCGAAGACCAGTCTGTGGAGCAGCAGGCAATTAATGCCATTCGGGTGCTGTCGGCCGACGCGGTGGAGCGAGCCGAGAGTGGACATCCGGGGGCGCCGATGGGCCTGGCACCGGTGGCGTACGTCTTGTGGCAGCGCCACCTGCGCCATAGTCCCTCGAATCCAGAGTGGCCGGACCGCGATCGGTTCGTGTTGTCGGCGGGCCACGCCTCCATGCTGCTCTACAGCCTCCTTCACCTCACGGGGTACGACCTGCCGATGGAGGAGATCAAGGACTTTCGGCAGTGGGGAAGCCAGACGCCGGGCCACCCGGAGGCCCATTTGACTGAGGGCGTGGAGACGACGACCGGCCCATTGGGGCAGGGGGTTGCGAACGGGGTGGGGATGGCGGTGGCCGAGCAGATCCTGGCCGATGAGTTTAATACCGACGAGTACCGGCTTTTTGACCACCACACCTACGCGATCGTTAGCGATGGGGACCTTATGGAGGGAATCGCCAACGAGGTTGCGTCGCTGGCGGGCCACCTGGGGCTGGGCAAGCTGGTGTACCTCTATGACGACAACCGGATCACGATTGACGGGGAGACAGACCTGGCGTTTACGGAAGATGTTGGGGCGCGCTTTGAGGCGCAGGGCTGGCACGTGCAGCGCGTGGGAGATGCCAACGACCTGGCGGCCGTTGACGCGGCGATTGAGGCAGCAAAGGCTGAAGAAGAGAAGCCGTCTCTCATCGCCGTCCGCTCGCACATCGGCTATGGAAGCCCAAATAAGCAGGGGACGGCCGCGGCTCATGGGGCACCTCTCGGCAAAGAGGAGCTGCGCCGCGCAAAGGCGGCCCTCGGGTGGCCGGCGGACGAGACCTTCTATGTGCCCGATGCAGTCTACGACCACATGCGGGAGGCGACCCGCGAGAACGAGGCCCTGCGGGCCGAGTGGGAGGAACGCCTCGGCGCATACGAAGCGGCTCATCCCGAGCGGGCCGACCAGCTGGAGCGCTGGATGCACCGCACGCCGCCGGACGGATGGGAAGAAGCGATTCCTGAGTTTGAGGCGGGCACCGAGTTGGCCACGCGCAAGTCCAGCGGCCGCACGCTCAATGAACTGGCGCCGGAGGTCGGCTACCTCATCGGCGGCTCGGCGGACCTGACCGGCTCGAACAAAACCGACGTGGACGGGCGCACCGACTTCCAAAACGAGAACCGAGGCGGGCGCTACTTCCGGTTCGGCGTGCGGGAGCACGCCATGGCGGGCATCTCCAACGGGATGGCCCTGCACGGAGGCATCCAGCCGTACGCCGGGACCTTTCTCATCTTCAGCGACTACCTGCGCCCGTCGCTTCGCCTGAGTGCGCTGATGAAGCAGCCGGTCGTGTACGTCTTCACCCACGACTCGATTGGAATCGGGGAGGACGGGCCGACGCATCAGCCGGTGGAGCACCTGATGGCCCTGCGGGCGATCCCGAACCTTACGCTGATCCGCCCGGCCGACGCGACCGAAGCGGCCGAGGCCTGGAAGGCGGCGATCCAGCACACCGACGGGCCGACGGCCCTCGCGCTAACGCGACAGACGGTGCCGACCTTCGACCGCGAGGCACTGCGCCCAGCCCAGGGCCTACAGCGGGGCGGGTACGTGCTGCGGGACGCGGGGGGGCAGCCCCCGGACGTGATCTTGATTGGCACCGGGAGTGAGGTGCAGCACGCCCTGGCCGCTGCCGATGCGCTGGCTGAAGACGGCATCGCCGCGCGGGTGGTGTCGATGCCCTCGTGGGCCCTCTTCGAGCGTCAAAGCGAGACGTACCGCCGCACGGTCTTGCCGCCAAGCGTGACGGCACGGGTCTCTGTGGAGGCCGGCGTCACGCAGGGATGGGAGCGCTACGTGGGGATGGAGGGGACGGCCCTCGGCGTTGATCGCTTCGGCGCATCGGCCCCCGGAGAAACAGTCATGGAACAGTACGGCTTCACCGCCGAGCGAGTCGCCGAGGCTGCGCGCGCCCTGCTCAGGTAGCGTCTCAAAGCGCTGCGGGTCCAACAGCGAGTTCACCACTGAATTTACACCACCTGATAGACACAACCATGAAGTTTTTTGTAGACACGGCCGATCTTGAGGAGATCCGGGAGGCGGCGGACCTCGGGGTTCTCGACGGGGTGACGACGAACCCGTCGTTGGTGAAGGCGGAGGGC
>JAWOAQ010000101.1:0-13681 GCA_046498495.1 Salinibacter sp.
CATGTGCCAGACGAGGTCGCCGCCTTTGAAGGCCCCCGGTCGCACTCGGGCCTTGTCCCGCAACTGCCGGGCCCGGTTTTCCCCAAAGTGTCGCTCGCCCAGTTCGTGCGCGTTGGCGATGGCCTCAAGGGGAAACGTCTTGGACACGGCAACGAGCGTAATCTCGTCGGGGTCGCGCCCGGCACGCTCGCAGGCCTGTGCGATGCGCTCCCGCACCTCTACGAGACGCCCGCGAATGGCCTCAACGCTGGTCTGATCGGTCGTCTGTTCCATGGGCACCGAAGCAAGTGAATGCAATGGATGATGGCGTATGTCCTATCGGTCTGGCACGACCGACGATCCCATTGTGCCCTCCGCTACTGCGCCGGCTGAGCGTCGAACGACACCACGCGGTCGCCCTGCGTGACGACGTGGACCCGAATCGGCCGACAGCACACCTGGCAGTCTTCAATATAGGTTTGCTCTCGCACCGACGGGTCGACGCTCATGGAGATGGTCTCCCAGCAGTACGGACAGGTCACGTGTTGTTCGAGGAGTCGCATAGTCGCTTATGGGCTCGGGAGTTACACTTCGGAGCGAAGGACGTCGAGGGGCGAGCGGTCGTAGAGGCCGCGGCTGTTGAAGAGGCCGATGCCGACCGTCAGAAGTGTGACGATAACGAACGCCCCGAGCAGCGTCCACGGGGCCAGGATAAACGGCCCGTCGAAGACGAAGTAGGACAGCCCCCAGGCCGCCACCAGGGACAGCACAATGCCGGTGGCCGCCGCAAATCCCCCGAGAAACAGGTACTCCACCGTCATGATCTTGAGGACAGTGCCCCGCGCGGCACCCAGTGTTTTCAGGAGCACACTCTCCTCGGCCCGCTGGTAACGGCTCACCACTACGGCCCCCGCCAGCACGATAAGGCCGGTGAGGATGCTAAAGAGGGCCATAAAGCGCACGACGTACGACAGACGCCCAAAGAGGTCCCGGAACGTCGACAGGACGAGCGACAGGTCAATGGCCGACACGTTGGGGTACGTCTGTACGACGCTGCGCTGGACGGCCGCGGCGGCGTCCTCGTCGCTTGTTCGACTGAGGACGACGCGCATCTGCGGCGCCTCCTCCAGCACCCCGTCCGGAAACACCACGAAGTAGTTAGTGCCAATGCGCTGCCAGTTCACCTCTCGCAGACTGGAGACGTAGGTCGTCACCGCCCGCCCCTGCACGTCGAACGTGAGCGTATCGCCGATGCCGACGTTCAGATCCTCGCGGGCGATCTCGTGCTCCAGCGAAATCGGGACCGCCGCGCCCGACGCCAGCGGATCTCCGTCGACCTCTCCGATGAACTCGCCCTCCCGCAGGGTTTCGCTCGCCGTGAGGTGATCGCGATAGGTAACGCGATACTCGCGCTCGTGGGCCCAGCTCACATCGGCGGTCGAGTCCTGCCGAATCTCGTCGATCGTGCGCCCCTTCACGCGCCGCAGCCGCATGGTCACGAGAGGCTCCTGCGCAAGGACGGGCACGCCCTCGGCCTCCACGAGGTCGATGACGCCGTCAATCTGGTCGTTCTGCACGTCAAACAACACCAGGTTGGGCCGGTCCTCGCCCCCGGCCACCCGGATCTGCTCCAGCAGCGTTTGCTCCACCAGCACAAGCGTCATGATCAGGAACGTGCCCAGGCCGAGGGCCAGCATGAGCACGGTGGTCTGGTTGTTGGGCCGGTACAGGTTGGCGAGGCCCTGGCGCCAGGGGTACGGCCAGGCGGACGGGAAGTAGCGCCGCACGCCGGCCATGATGCCACGCGCCACGAGGGCCAGCACCAGGAAGACGCCCGCCACGACCCCGGCGTAGCCGAGGCCGATTTCCCACTCCGGCGCCTGTAGGACCGCCACGCCCGTCACGCCCGCGGCGGTGGCGACGGCCACAGCCCAGCGCGCCGGATCGCGCCAGCCCCCCGTGGTGGGCTCCACGTCGCTCCGCAGGGCACGCATCGGCGAGACGCCGCGGACCTCCAGCAGGGGCCACAGCGCAAACAGGAGCGTGACCCCCACGCCCACCCCGAGGCCCAGGCCCACGGCCGTCCACGACACGGCAAACACCACGTCGAACGGAAGAAAGTCGGACAGCAGGCGCGGAACGTATGCCTGCAGGGCCACCCCGAGAAGGCTGCCCGTACCGGCCCCCAACAGGCCCAGCACGGCAGCTTGTGAGAGGTACACCTGGAAGGTGCGCCCGGCCGAGGCGCCCAGGCAGCGCAACACGGCGATGGAGCCGAGCCCCTGCCGGACGTACACGTGCACGGCGCTGGCCACCCCCAAACTGCCCAGCAGGAGCGCCACGAAGCCCACGAGGCCCAGGAACCGATACAAGTTGCCCAGCCCCTCGCGCCAGTCCGCCGCTTCCTCGGCCACCGTGTCCGCGTCGATGTCGTGCCGATCCAGGTACGGCCCAATGTCGCTCACCAACTGCTCCACATCGCGGTCGTCGTCGAACCGGAAGTAGACCTCATACTCGGCCCGGCTGCCGCGGCCCAGCAGCGTGGTGTCGAGGGTCGCCCGGGGAATGTAAATCGGCGGGCTGGCCGCAGCGGTGAAGGACGACTCGCCCGGGGCCTGTTCGATTTCGCCGACGATCTCGTAGGCGGTGCGCCCCACCCGAACGGAGTCGCCCACCGTAGCGTCGAACTGCCGCAGGAGCGTGCCGCCCACGAGTGCAGTCTGTCCCTCCTGGTACCGGGCCGCCGCGCCGTCCGGCTGCGTCTCCAGGGTCCCGTAGAAGGGAAATTCGCCGTCAACCGCCCGGATCGCCGCCAGGCGGGTATCTCCCGTTTTCGGGAAGGACGCCATCGATCCGAGTGCGACGCGGCGGGTCTGGGTGCCTCCTATCGAGTCGATAAGCGCCTCCGTAGAGTCGCTGAAGGGCCCCTCCGCCTCCAGCCGCAGGTCGGCGCCGAGAAGCGTCTTGGCCTCCCGGTCGACAGTGCGCGTGAGGTTGTCCCCAAAACCACGAATCGCGACGAGGGCGGCCACGCCCAGCACCATCGCGGAGAGATAGAGCGCGAGGCGCTTGCGGCTGCCGCGGCTGTCCCGCCACGCCATCTTCAAAACCCAGGGAAGGCTGCTCATTCCGATAAAACGGGATCGGTCGAAGGCATTGTGCCCAAAGACGTCGGCTCGTGATGCGTGATACATGAAACGTGATGCGTGAGCGAGGGCACGCCGGGTCCTCACGCATCACGGGGCACGCATCACGCATTTCCAAACTGCTCGCCAAGCGCCCGGCAGAGCCCCTCCAGGTACTCCCGGTCGATTTCGTCGAAGGCGCCGAGCGCGTCCGAGTCGACGTCGAGTACGCCCAGCAGCCGTTCATCCGGCGTCAGAACCGGTACGACGATCTCGGACTGGGTGGACGACTGGCATGCGATATGGTCCGGAGCGTCGGACACGTCGGGCCACAGCTGCGTTTGGCGGGTGCGCGCCGCCGCTCCGCAGACGCCCCGATCGATGTCAATGTGGAGACACCCGTGCGGCCCCTGGTACGGCCCCACGATCAGGTGGTCGTCCGCCACCGCGCGGTAAAATCCGGTCCAGTCGTAGTATTCAAGCGAATGGTGCAGTTCACAGGCCACCGTTGCCATTGCCGCAATCCAGTCGGTCTCGCCTTCGAGCAAAGCATCGATGCGGCGGCGGGCCGCGACGTACGCCTCCGCCTTGTCGGTGGACACGTTCGGAGGAGAAGAAGCAGTCGCCATATCGAGACAGATTGATGTGTAGGGTACCAGCGTGCAGGGACAGACATCGAGGGGCCGTCCGGGGTTGCGTCCGCATTCCCTGCACGGCCCTCTCCAATAGGAGGCCACAGCCCACCCCGACCAAACCGGAAGAAGGAGTTCACATTCACCTCCCGACAGCGCTCCGGCCCTGGGGAGCAAAACGTGGACCGGAGCGAGCATCGTCGTACGGCTCACCGCCGTTGAGGTCCCGCGTGTCCTGGCCCCCCATTCCAACCAGCGCCCCACCGCCCCCCTCGGCTGCCAACTGATCCAACCGCCCCGTCGTCCGCCAGAAGCGGCGGCGCTGCGGCTCCCAATTCTTCTTAGTCGGTGACCTCCACCTGCGTGGTGTAAAAGGCCACGTGGTCCTCAATCTCAGACGCAGCGTCGGACGGATCGGGGTAGTACCAGGCGGCGTTTTCGTTTCGCGTCCCGCTTACGACCACGTCATAGTAGGACGCCTCCCCCTTCCACGGGCAGGTGGTCCGGTGGTCGCTCGGCTCCAGGTACGCGTCATTCAGGGATTCGGGCGGAAAGTAGTGGTTCCCTTCCACGACGACGGTGTCGTCGCTTTCGGCAAGAATGGTGTCGTCTACAACGGCTTTCATGGCAGGAGAGGATGTTGAGGAGAATGGATGTGATAAAACTTGTACACTGTGCTGTAGAATGCGTGCCTGGATGGCCCCAGGTGTTTCGACCACGGCACATTCTACCCCGTCCGACTCACGTTTGGCTCAGCAGTCCCAGTACGAGAACAGCACGGAGGGCCCAGGCGACGGTCCGTATCCAGTTGGTACGCACGAGGCGGCGGTGCGCGACCGCGTCGAAGCCGTTGGTGAGGCGGGTGTGGAGCGGCACGTGGATCCACCCCGTGATGCCCCAGATAAACGCGACGAGCCCGAGCCCCGTCCACGCCCCCCATCCCGGGACGCCGGCTGGAGGTGCCGCGACGAGCCAGACGGCCGTGACGAGCTCTGCGGTCATGGTCGGCGCCACGATCCAGGTAATGCGGCGCATATGCTCGGCCTGATACGTCTCGTACCCGGCGTCTCCCACGTGGCGAAAAAGCGGGTAGTGCACGAGCTGGATCACCAGGATGACGCCGAGCATAATGAGCGTCGCCGCCGCGTGGGTGAGGAGGAGCATGCGCTCAGGGATGGAGGGCGTCGCAGACGGGGCGTTCGTTGGGAATCGTGCCGACCAAAGGGATCGCGTCTGAAAGGGCGGTCTCCTCCTGTCGTGAACCGATGCGATCTCTCCTCCATGGCGATTCCGTCCCTCTATGGAACGTGATCTTCCCATACGGCACGGGCGGCAGCGTGGCCCGAGGCGACGGCGCCGTTGAGGGAGGCGGTGCGCGTGTGATCACCACAGACGTACAGCCCCTCTCGGCGGCGCACCTCGCGCTCCGGCGGTGACAGAAACGGCGGGGCCTGGTCGGGCAAGGCGTACGGTACGTGCACGGTCCGCAGGTGGGTCCACCCGCCGGCCGGCAGTCCAAACCAGTCGATCAGTTGCTCCCGGACGCTTCGCTCCAACGCGGCTTTTTCCTCTGGGGTCTCCTCCACAACCGTTACCGACACGAGGGCCCGGTCGTCCGGCGCGTAGCCGGGCGCCACGTCCGACGGCACGGCAAGGTTGTTGATCGGCCCCACCCCGTCCCCATTCAGGACGAGAATCGGATCGTCAAGGGGCGAGCGGGACGCCGCGAAGTAGAGACACGTGGTGGACCGGCCCGCCGTCGGCGATGCCTCCCCCACCAGATGATGAGCGGCGGGGGCGTCGGCCGCCACAACCACATACGGGGCCGACAGGGTCGTCCCACCCGCCAGCGTCACGGTCTGGCCCTCCACCGCTTCGACGGGCGTGTTCAGTCGAACGGTATCCTCGGGCAGCCGGGCGCGCATCTGCTTCGGGATCTGGTCCATTCCACCGGCGGGAAGGACGGTTTGTCCCTCCGCAAACATCTTGAACACGAACTCGAACATACGGCTCGACGCCGACAGCGTACGATCCAGGAAGATGCCGCCGAGAAACGGGCGAAAGAAGCGGTTGATCATCGCGTCCGAGAAGCCCCAGCGGGTGCGGAGCACATCGATCGTCGTGCGCTCCTCGCGTGCCATGAGCGCGGGGAGGGCGGTCGTCGTGATGTTGCGCCACGCCCGCGCGACCCGGATCTTGTCGGCCCCCGTGCCGATGGGGCCGAAGAGCGTGCCGGGAACGTCGAGGGGGTGCCGAACGGGATCGGCCACGCGGTGGAAGGCGCCATTGTAGCGGATGAGAGCGCCGTTCGTAAAAGGGTGCAGGTCGAGCGCCTCGTAGTCGAGCTCGCGCCGGACCGCAGGGTAGGCCGTGAGCAACACCTGAAAGCCGTAGTCCAGCCGAAAGCCGTCCACCGGATCGGTGCGCACGCGCCCCCCAACACGCTCCGATGCCTCCAGGACCTGAACCGAAAGGCCGCGCTGGTGTAATCGACGCGCACAGGCGAGGCCGGCGAGGCCGGCGCCTACAATAAGTACCTCCGAATGCTCCATCGGCCCACTGTATTTCGGAACGGTGCACAATGCGAGTACGGGTAAAGATACGGGCGCCCCTCATGTTCGCCCACTGCCGGCCCCGTTGCCTCCACTACGGCACGAGAAAGGGAGCCTCCGCGTCTGGGTCGCGGCCCAGAAGGTGACGGAGAGCCCCCTCCAGCGTATCGTAGCCGAAGGCGTATCCGCTCTCCTGGAGCTTCTGCGGCACGACACGGGCGCTCTTCAGGGCCATTTCATCGGCCACCTCGCCGGCCACGGCCCGGAGGACCGATCCGGGGACACTGAGGACGGCCGGGCGGTTGAGGACGCCGCCGAGGGTCGAGGCATATTCGGTCATGCGGGCGGGGGTTGGGGCCGTCAGGTTGACCGGCCCCGCAAGGTCGTCCGTCCAGAGGGCATGATAAAGGCCTCCAATCACATCGTCGAGCGCCACCCAGGGAAAGTACTGATCGGCAGAGCCGACCCGCCCGCCCAGGCCCAGCCAGAACGCGGGCAGCATAAAGCGAAGGGCCCCTCCGGCCGGAGACAACACGACCCCGATGCGAGCCTGCACCGTCCGGATGCCGGCCGCGGCGGCGGGCGCAGTGGCCGCCTCCCACGCCTTACAAACCTCCGTCAAAAACCCTTCGTGGCGCGGCGCCGCGTCTTCGGTGACGATGTCCGTGCCGTGGTCGCCGTAGTATCCAATCGCGGACGCCGAGATGAATGTGTCGGGGGGATCGTCGAGGCCCGCCAGGGCGTCCGCCAGAAGGCGCGTGCCGGTGGCCCGGCTGTCGTAGATGCGCTGTTTTTTGGAAGGGGTCCATAGGCCAAAGACGCTCTCGGCCCCCAGGTGAACGACCGCGTCCACATCCGCCAGCTTTTCTTCCTGGACGGTTTTGGACTGCGGGTCCCACAGAATCTCGTCCGTTCCTACGGGCCGGGAGCGTACGAGCCGACGGACGGTGTGCCCGCCCGTCGTGAGGAACGGCACGAGCTGTGACCCGACGAGGCCCGAGGCTCCGCTCACCGCCACCGTGAGCGAGCGGGCGTCCTCGTTGTAGTGCCGGTGGAGCGCCAGATCCCGCTGCGTAACGCGATGGCGGTAGGCAAACTGCCGCCGCAGCTCCGGCTCCAGCAGATACGGCGCCGCGACGGCCCCCAACCCGCCCGCCGGGGGTGCATACTCGATGTGGTCTACAAGTCGGCACCCGCCATCTTCGGTTGGCTCGAAGCGATGGACATGCTCCCAGTGGGCAAACGGCCCCTTAACCTGCCGGTCGCAAAACTGACGGCCGGGCTCCACGTCGTAGTGCTCGGCCACCCAGCGCAGTGCCAGCGGCCCCGGGCCAATGCGGAGCACGGCGCGGTCGCCCTCCTGAATGCCCTCGAACGATTCGAGCCGCACCGGCGCCCACGGGGGCGTCAGGCGCTCAAAGGCCCCGGGCCGGGCATGCCACTCGAAGACGGTCTCCGGCGTTGCGTCGAGGACGGTGCTGAATTCAAGGGTCGTCACGGAAGTCGCTTGGTTGTGCTATGAATCGCATGATGGCGTAGAAGCCTGGATGCTTCGGACGCATGGAGCCTGCAACGCTGCCGATTCAGTCCCCGGTCTGCGGATCTGTATCGTACAGGACATCAGTGTGAGGATGCCCTTGAAGACCGAATACCAGTTGTACACGGACCCAATTCGTTGTGCTCCCACCGCCTCCACGCTCTCAGGCGTTCCTCACTTCCATACTCCCAATCTATTTCACCTCTTCGTAGGCGGCGAGGGCCTCGTCCCGCGCCTCGCCGTGATCGACGATCGGACGCGGGTAGGTCTCCCCAAGGGATACGCCCAACGCACGAAGCCGGGCGTCGGATTCCTCCCAGGGGGCGTGAATCGCGTCGTCGGGCAGGTCGGCCAACTCCGGCACGTAGCGGCGGATGTAGGCCCCGTTGGGATCGTGGCGCTCGGACTGCGAGACGGGGTTGAAGATGCGAAAGAAGGGCTGGGCGTCGGCCCCGCACCCGGCGGTCCACTGCCAGTTGAAGGTGTTATCGGCGAGGTCGGCGTCCACGAGCATGGTCCAGAACCAGCGTGCGCCGTGACGCCAGTGCAGCATCAGGTCCTTCGTGAGGAAGGAGGCCACAATCATGCGGACGCGGTTGTGCATCCAGCCGGTCTCCTTGAGTTGGCGCATGCCGGCGTCAACGATGGGGTAGCCGGTCTGGCCCCGCTTCCAGCGCGCCAGTGCCTCGGCATCGTCGCGCCACGGGAAGGCGCGGAATTTGTCGCGGTAGGTCTCCGTGGGGGTATCGGGGTAGTGGTAGAGCCAGTGGTAGGAGAACTCGCGGAAGACAATCTCGCGCAGAAAGGGCTCGGCGTCGTCGTGGCGGCCCGTGTCGTCCGCCCAGGTGACGACGCGGTGCCATACCTGCCGCGGGCTGAGCTGGCCGTGGTGGAGATACGGAGAGAGCCGGGAGGTGCCGTCCATGTCCGGGCGGTCACGGGCGGTGCCGTAGTCGCCGAGGATGTGCTTTAGCGTGTAGTCGAGCCGGTCGTGCGCGGCGTCGATCGTCGGGGCCCACGCCTCCTGGAGCCCCCCCGCCCGGTCCGCCTCGGGCTGCAGGTCGAGCGCATCCACCGGCTCGGACGCCGGCCACGCATCGGGCGCGGGCAGGTCGGGAATGTCGAGCGGCGGCCTCGTGTCCAAGAGACTCTCCTTGCGTACCTTCTTCCAGAATGGGGTGTAGACGTGATACGGCCCCCCGCTTGTGGTTTCGACCGCCGTCGGGTCGTGGAGGATCTGGCTCTCGAAGGCCTGTGTCTCGATCCCCTGCTTGTCCAGTGCGGCCTGCACCTCCTCGTCCCGGCGGGCCAGGGGGGGCTCGTAGCGCCGGTTCCACACGACGCGATCCGCTCCGGTCGCGTCGAGACAATCGCGGAGGGCATCGATCGTGGGGCCGGTGCGCAGGATCAGGCGGGAGCCCCGGGCGCGCAGCCGCTGGTCGAGGTCCTGCAGGGCGTGGTGGAGCCACCACTGTGCGGCCGGGCCGGGCGGCCAGTCGCCCTCCTCCTCAGGCGCCCACACGAAGACAGGAACGACGGCGCCCTGCTCCGCCGCGTGTACGAGGGCCGGGTGGTCGCGGAGGCGAAGGCTATGGCGAAGCCAAACGAGCGTGGTCTTTTCCATGGTCTCGTCGTCTCTTTCTACAGATCTACTGGGTTCCCTCGTCGTCCGCCTCCCGCCCTCTGCGGACGGGTCTCCTCAATCGCCAACCGTCCCGCCGTCCTCGCTGGTCGCATCAACCCTCGCCCGAATGTCGTCTACCCGCTCCGCAATGGCCGCAAGTTCTTCCTCGTCCTTGCGGCGCACGTTGGCCAGTTGGAAGTTCATGCGCCGGTTGCCTGACAAGGTCTCTTGATGCCGGTTCAGGAAGTCCCAGTAGAGCGACGTGAAGGGGCAGGCCTCCTCGCCGGTCGCCTGGTCGGGGTCGTAGCGGCAGTGCGTGCAGTAGTTGCTCATCCGGTTGATGTACTTCCCGGAGGCGGTATACGGCTTGGTGCCAACCGTTCCGCCGTCGGCGTAGAGCGCCATGCCAATCATATTGGGGGCCGACACCCACTCCCAGGCGTCGACGTACATTGCCTCGTGCCAGTCGTTCATCTGCTTCGGATCAACGCCGTAGAGCAGCCCGAAGAGGCCCATTACCATGAGGCGCGGGATGTGGTGCGCGTACCCGTGCTCTCGGACCTGCCCCACGCACTCGCTCATGCACCGCATGTCCGTATCGCCAGTCCAGTAGAACGCGGGCAGATCGGCCGTGGCGTCCAGGGCGTTCCGGCGTACGTACGCTGGGGCGTACAGCCCGTAGACGCCTCGAACAAACTCGCGCCAGCCCAGAATCTGACGGATAAATCCTTCCACAGCGTTGAGGGGCGCGTGGCCCTCGTGGTATGCCTGCTCGGCCCGGCGGACTGCGGCCAGCGGATCCAGCAGCTTCAGGTTGAGGGCGGCCGAGAGACGCGAGTGATACAGGAAGGCCCGCCCGGTCCACATGGCGTCCTGGTACGCGCCAAACTGCGGCAGGCGGTGCTCGATGAAGTCGTCGAGGGCCTGCTCGGCTTGCGCGGGTGTTACCGGCCAGGGAAAGTCCGTGAGCGCGCCCGGTGCGTCCTGGAACGCAGTTCGCACGTGATCGAGCACGGCCGCGGTGGTGGCGTCGCGCTGAAACGACGGCCCCTCCGGCACCATGCCCGGCCCGTCCGCGCCGAAGCTCTCGCGGTTTTCGTCATCGAAGTTCCAACTGCCCCCCACCGGATCGCCGCTGTCGGTCAGGAGCACGTCGTAGCGGCGGCGCTGCTCGCGATAGAAGTATTCCAGGGTGAGCTCCTTGCGCCCGTCGGCCCACTGCTCGAAGTCGCGGTGCGTCACCAGGAAGTGATCGTCGGCCTGCACCTGCAGGTCAACGCCGGCCTCATCACAGACGGCCTCGATGTCCTGGAGCAGGTCGGCCCGGCCCGGCTCCGTGACCCACACCTGTTCTGGCGCGTGCTTCCGAATCTGCCCCCGAAGAAAATCGGGCGCGGCGTCGGCCCGCTCCTCGGCATCGATGGGCTGATAGTGCACCGTCCAGCCGGCCTCGCGCAAATCGTCCCGGAAGTGACGCATCGCCGCCCAGCCGAGGGCGAGGCGCTGCTTGTGTTCGGGAAACGGGCCGCGGGGCGCGTCCGCCTCCGTCATCGCCACGGCGTCGTGGGCCGGATCGCCCTTCTGGAGCACGGACGCGGTGCGGTCGAGCTGGTTGCGGAGAACGAGGAGAAGGGTGCGCATGGCGGCGAAGCGGCCGAGAACGGGCGACGGGTTGGTGCGGGCGTCGGAGGGGACACGAAACGGCGGGGCGTGCGAAATGTCTCTCGTCGCGCACCTGGTTGGTCCCCGCCCGTTCGTGCTCTCTCCTCCACAACGCATCGTGAACAGGTACGCGCAATCACACCCCCACTCAGCTGAGCAGAGGGCGGGGGCAACGGGTCACGATCCCGCCCGCACCGTGCCGAGGCCCCCATCTACCCCGATCACCTGCCCGGTCACCCAATCGGTGTCCGGATTGAGAAGTCAGGTGATGGCCGGGGCCACGTCCTCCGGCGTTCCCACACGGCCCAGGGCGTGCATTTTTTCGGACTGCTTGCGCCCTGCCTTCGAACTTAGAATCTGCTTCGACATTTTGCTTTCAGAGTGCTCGCCGCTTCCCACGAGCCCCGGCGCCACGGCGTTCACCCGGACGCCCCGCTTCGCGTAGGTGGCAGCCGCTGCCCGCATCAGCCCTGTCACTCCCCCCTTGGCCGCGGCAATGGCTTCATGATTCTTGAGGCCCGTCCGCGAGACGGCGGAGGTCATGAGGACGATCGATCCGCCCTGACGCATCATGGGGCGGCCGGCGGCCTTTACCGTGTTGAAGGCCGTGTCGAGGTTGAGGCGAACCTGCTCCTGATACTCCTCGACGCTCGTAAGATGCGCCGGCTTTAGGAGAATGGAGCCCACAAAATTGACAATGCCGTCGAGCCGGCCGTACGTGTCGGTGGCGTGATCGACGATGCCCTGCACCTCGCTGAATTCGGTTGCATCGAGCGGCACGGCGTCGCCCCCGGTCGTCTCAGCGAGGGCATTCAGATCGGATTCCGTTCGGGCCCCCAGGACGAGACGGGCACCGCTATCGGCCAGGCGGTGCGCAACGACGGTGCCGATGCCGCCGGTGGCACCGAGAAGAACGTAGACCGGGGATTCGCTTGACGAGGCCATAAGAGATATGAGGAGCTGAATGAGAGCAGGGATGCGCGATGCCCTGTAAATCTCCTGGAGGGTGGTGGTTCGGGCCTGCTCCCGATATTCGCGGATCGTTACGGCCCCACACCGGCAGGGCCCGCATCACTCCGGGCCCTCCTCCAGGGGCTCTTCTGGACGCAGCACCCGATCCACGACGTGGATGACCCCATTGGACGTCTCTACACCAGCATCCATCACGCGCGCGTTCCGAACGGTGACAGTGGTATCCGTAGGAACCAGACGGAGCGAGTCGTCCGCCAGGGTAGGCAGGCCCCACGGCTCCCTCCGCCCGTCAATCCCCTCCCGCTGCGGAACGATGTGCTGCCGAAGCACAAGCCGGAGACGGTCGGGACGATCGGTAAGGAGGGCGGATACCGTGCCGGGCGGCAGGGCCTCGAATGCCTCGTTGGGTGGGGCAAAGAGGGTGTACGGACCGTCCGACCGGAGGACCGAGTCGAGCCCGGCGGAGTCGAGGGCCGCCGCCAGGGTCGAGAACCGATCGTCGGTTCGCAGGACGTGGTCGATCGTCAGGCTGTCGGCCATGCCCTGCGGCCCAGCCTCCGGGGCAGCGGACTGCGGGGCCTGGTCGTCCCCACACGCAAGCAGCGCGAGCCCCATCCCGAGCATCAGCACGCCCCGGTACAGCCCGTTCCACCCCGCATTGCCGACAAACAAGAGCAACCGCATGGCAGGCACAGCTTTGAAAAGACAGGAACCGTCGGTTTACGGCCGGGGGGCTGCCCTGGACCCGCAAAGAAAAAGCCCCAACCGGAGGGGGCTCCGGTTGGGGCAGGGCTCCCCGGGCTGGATTCGAACCAGCAGCCCTGCGGTTAACAGCCGCATGCTCTACCGTTGAGCTACCGAGGAATGGAGCGCCTGCACTCGGGCCTGGAGGCGGCCGTTCGATGTGCAGGAATATACTTGACGGAGGCTGTTTGGGAGAGTTCCAGCCGTTCATCGTTGCAATGCCTCCAAGACGCAAGCGTAGGCTCACGGAGGGCGTTCGTCAATGGATTGACACCCTTTTCACGGGGGAGCAGCAGCGGAGCGGGGCAGCCTCCCGCTGAGCGATCTTCGTGTGATTCCATCGCGAGCAGAGACGAGTCGTGAAACCAATGCGCCCCCTTCCAATTCCAGAGAACGGTTGCTCGTGGTGTTCACGTAGCGGCCCCCGCACTCGCCCTGCCCCTTTCCGCAGCGCCTCCAACGCTTGTCCCTTAACGCCATGGCTGACCCTTCCTATTCTTCCGTGGACGCCAGCGGCGGCGTCCGCATGACCGATGTGTCCCAACAGCCGGACTCGGCTCGTACGGCCGTGGCTGTTGGACGCGTTCATCTGGGCGGTGAGGCCTTCCGAAGAAAACAACTTTCATCCATTTCAGATAGGAGGAACAACTCTATGAGTTATGGAGAGCCCGGAGATCGACATAGGACGCTGAAAAAAATTGAATCTTCCATTTCATCTGCAAAATACCGTCCTAATCGGTTACTCCCTTTGCCAGGTTTCCAGAGCGCTTCCATTGATCAGATGATCCTTGAAGGTAAATACTTGATTCAAGATATGGCTGAAATGCTCGACGAAGATTTTGGAGCGATTAACA
>JAWOAQ010000032.1:0-10069 GCA_046498495.1 Salinibacter sp.
GCCATTTCCTCAGAAATCGGGTTCTGTGTCTTCACCACCGGTCCCTCGGGACTGCCTGCCGGGGGCACGTTGAAATGGTCGGCCCGCTCGGTCGGCAGCATGCTGTTCGTGTAGATCTCGCGGTAGCCTTTGCCGCGAAGGAGGCCCCGCGCCTGGCGCTCCAGGGCCTCCGCCGGGCGCAGGGTCGGCGCCCGGCTCGGCACTGGCACACGCTCGGGCTCGGGAATTCGGTCGTAGCCGTGCAGACGCGCCACCTCCTCAATCAGGTCCTCCTCGATCGACACGTCGGGCCGCCAGGTGGGCACCGTGCAACGGAGCCCCTCACTGTCCCCCTCTACATCGAAGCCGATGGCCGTAAGCAGCCGATGGACCTCCTCCGTTGGCACGTCCATCCCAAGCACCTGCCGGAGCCGGTCGGGGCGAAGGGGCACCGTCGTCGGCGCTGGCGGATTGGGGTGCGCGTCGACCCGGCCGGGCACGACGGTCCCGTCGCCCAGCGCGGCAATGAGCCGGGCGGCCCGGGCGGCGGCCCACACCTGGCCGTCGCGATCCACACCGCGCTCAAAGCGGTAGGACGAGTCGGTCTGGAGATCGAGTGCCTTGGCAGTTTTGCGGATTGAGGAGGGATCGAAGTAGGCGCTCTCGATGAGCACATCGGTGGTCTCCGCGGTCACCTCCGAATTGGCCCCGCCCATGACGCCGGCCACGGCCACCGGGCCGTCGGCATCGCAGATGAGGAGAGTGTCCTCGGGCAGCGTGCGCGTCTCATGGTCGAGCGTCGTGAAGTCCGTCGTTCGATCGGTGCGGCGGACGACGATCGTGTCATCGGCGATGTGGTCACGGTCGAAGGCGTGGAGGGGCTGGCCGCACTCGTGGAGCACAAAGTTGGTGACATCCACCACGTGGTTGCGGGGCTGCAGGCCAATCGCAGAGAGGCGGCGGCGCAGCCAGAGGGGCGACTCCCGCACGTCGACATCTGTCACGAGCATCGCCACGTACCGCGGGCAGCCGTCCGGGGCCTCCAGCCGCACGTCGAGTTCGTCTGCCACACGGCCGCCGGCCGCCGGCGTTTTTACATCAGGGCGTCGCACCGATGTGCCCGCGAGGGCAGCCACGTCCCGGGCCACGCCCAGGTGGCTCGCGGCGTCGGGGCGGTTGGGGGTCAGTTCAATGTCGAGCACCGCATCGGCCGGTGTCACGTCGTGGGCGGCCAGGTAGTCGGCAAGCGGCTGGCCCACCGTCGCATCATCCTCCAGCACCATGATGCCGGAGTGATCGTCGGAGAGGCCAAGTTCGTCTTCGGCACAGATCATGCCCCTGGAGACTTCACCGCGCAGCTCACGGGCTTCGACCGTGAGGTTCTGACGGGCGTCGGGATTGTCGGGGTCGGGGAGCGAAAGGGTGGTGCCGACGGTCGCCACGGGCGCTTTCTGCCCGGCCGCCACGTTCGGCGCCCCACAGGCAATCTGGACGGGGTCGTCGTCCCCCATGGTCACGTCACAGAGCACGAGCTGGTCGGCGTTGGGATGCTCGCGCACGGCCTCGATGCGGCCCACCACAACACCGTCGAGGTGTTGTCCGAGGGGTGTAATGGCATCGACCTCTAAGCCGGCCATTGTCAACGCATCGGCCAGCTCTTCTGGCGTCCCATCGTAGTCGACGTATTGCTCTAACCAGCGAACGCTAATGTCCATGGGGAAGGGGGAAAATTATACTTGGACCACTCAACACGGGGCGCGCCGGGTCACACGTAGCCCGATTCCTGCTGTCCACACTCCGTTTAGGGCCGTGATCAGAACTGATCGAGAAACCGAATGTCGTTCTCGTAAAAAACCCGAATGTCGTCGATGCCGTGGCGAAGCATCGCCATCCGCTCCACGCCCATGCCCACGGCGTAGCCGGTGTAGCGCTCGGGATCCACGTCGACGGAGGAGAACACGTTCGGGTGGACCATGCCACAGCCCAGGATTTCCATCCACTGCCCGTCGTCCGAGTCGTCGTCATCGTCCCACCAGACGTCCACCTCGGCACTCGGCTCGGTGAAGGGGAAATAGCTGGGCCGAAAGCGAAGCGTGACGTCGTCGCCGAAGAGGGCCCGGGCGAGGCTATACAGCACCTGCTTCAATTGCGCCATCGTCACGCCCTCGTCTACGTACAGCAGCTCCACCTGATGAAAGAGGCAAAACGACTTGTAGGAGATGGCCTCGTTGCGGTAGACACGCCCCGGCACGGCCACCCGGAGGGGCGGCGCCTCCTCCTGCATGACGCGGATCTGCCCCGGAGACGTATGGGTGCGGAGGACGGGCGGCGGATCGGTCGGCGCGTCCTTCACGAAGAAGGTGTCCTGCATGTCGCGCGCCGGGTGATCGGGCGGAAAGTTGAGCGCCGAAAAGTTGTGCCAGTCCGTCTCAATCTCCGGTCCTTCGTACGTTGCAAATCCGAGCCCCCGCAGGATGCGCAGGATTTCATCCATCGTCTGCGTGAGGGGGTGCGTGGAGCCCTGCACGTCGCGGCGGCCGGGCAGGGTAAGGTCGATGTCGGCGTCGCCAGCCTGTTCGTCCCGCTTCAGGCGTGCGCGGGCGGTCTCCAGCCGCTCCTGCGCCTGCTCTTTCAGGGCATTGACCCGCCGTCCAAACTCCGGCCGCTCCTCGGGCGGCAGGTCCTCGATTTGGTCAAAAAGGGCCGGGATGGCCCCCTGATTGCGGCCCAGGTACGCGATGCGAAATGCCTCGGCGTCCTCCTCGCTCTCGATCGATTCGGCCTCCATCTTCTCGCGAAGGGCCTCGATTTGGTCGGGCATGGCGGGGGAGAGATAGCGGTTGGGCGACGGGCAAGACAGGGAACACATAGAAAATCCCGCCGGCCTGCCGGGCAGGGGCGGGATTCGATGCCGAGAAGCGGCCGCAGGGGGCCGCGTCGGCGCAGGCACCGGCGCGGCAGGCTACTGGTCCATTACGTGGTTGACCACCTGCTCAAACGCCTCCGGGTCGTGCACGGCCAAGTCGGCGAGCACTTTTCGGTTCAGGTCCAGGTCCGACTTTCGGTACTGGCCCATGAACTGCGAGTAGCTCACGTCGTGCTGGCGGGCCGCGGCGTTGATTCGGGTAATCCACAGGCGCCGGAACCGCCGCTTTTTTTGACGACGGTCGCGATAGGCGTACTGCAGTCCCTTCTCAACCGCGTGCTTTGCCACCTTGTATACTTTGCTGCGACGGCCCCAGTAGCCCTTCGCCTTGTTCAAAATCTTCTTGCGGCGACGGCGCGTGGCCGGCTTGTTTGTTGCGCGCGGCATAAGAACTCAAAAACGTCTGGATTCAAAACGTCCGAATAGAAGGAAAACGTAGCACGCGGACGGCAAGGGGATCAACCCGCCGCCCGCAAAGACTCAACCAACAACGGATGCAGATCCGGTGGGGTGTGCCCCCACCGAGCCTGTCCTATGTCGACAACATCTGCTTGATGCGGTCTGCGTCGGCCTTGTGGTCCACGATCACGCTTTTCCGAAGCTGGCGCTTCCGCTTCGCGTTCTTCTTCGTGAGGAGGTGGCCCTTGTTGGCCTTCTTACGCTTAATTTTTCCGTTGCCTGTTTTCTTAAAGCGCTTCTTTGCTCCACTGTGGGATTTCATCTTCGGCATATCAGAAAAACACCCCGGGGGAGGTTCGTTCGACAGTGCAATGCGTGTGGGAATGCTCTATGGCGGGCACCGGACGTCGTTCCCCTGTGCCCCATCGGGATCTACTTGTTCTTGTGGGGCGCCAGGATGGTCGTCATGCGGCGGCCCTCCATCTGCGGCTGCTGGTCAATGCGGGCAATGTCCTGAAGCCGCTCGATCAGGCGCCGGAGCAGATCCATGCCCTGGTCCTTGTACACGATGTCGCGCCCGCGGAACTGAACGTAGGCCTTCACCTTGTTGCCGTCCTCTAAAAATTCGCGGGCGTGCTTGGCTTTGAAATTAAAGTCGTGCTCTTCCGTCCGCGGCCGGAAGCGAAGCTCCTTCATCTCCATGGACTTCGATTTCTTCCGACGCCGCTTCTCCTCTTTCTGCTTCTCGTAGCGATACTTGCCGTAATCCAGTACTTTGCAGACGGGAGGGTCAGCGTCCGGCGCGATCTCTACGAGATCGAGCTCGTGATCGCGGGCCCGTTCCAGGGCTTCCTCAACAGGAACCACGTCGTGGTCCCCATCGGGTTCGACGACGCGAACCTCGTCGGCACGAATGTCCTCATTTACGCGAAGTTTATCTACGTCAGCGATGGCACTTGGGGGGTTTTTCAAAAAGCAGTGATTGAACCATTCGACCGTCTCGATTGGAGGTCAACCGGGCGGTCGAGACGAAGCAAGACCTCACACGAAGATCCGCTTATGAGGTTTCAGTAAAGACCTGGGTCTGTATGAATCGATCCGTATGAATCGGTCCATTAGGCGGGGCGCGAGAGGCTCGGCGTCAGGTCGTCCTGCACCCGGTCGAGGAACGCCTCCACCGACACTGTGTCCTGCTGGCCCTCATCGTGCGAGCGGACCGAGACGGTGCCGGCCTCTTCCTCTCGTCCCCCGACAATAAGCATGTAGGGAATCTTCTGCGTTTCGGCCTGGCGAATCTTATATCCGACCGTCTCGTCGGCGGCATCAACCGCCACCCGTACGTCGGCGGCGCGGAGCCGGGCCGCAACCGTTTCGGCGTAGTCGTTAAAGTCGTCACTTACGGGGATAATTTGTGCCTGCACCGGGGCCAGCCACGCCGGGAAATTGCCGCCACAGTGCTCAATGAGCACGCCGATGAAGCGTTCGAGCGACCCAAACGGGGCGCGGTGGATCATCACCGGACGCTGTCGCTCGTCCTGCGCGTCGACGTACGTCAGATCAAACCGCTCCGGCAGGTTGTAGTCGACCTGAATGGTGCCGAGCTGCCACTCGCGGCCGAGCGCGTCCTCAACCATAAAGTCGAGCTTCGGTCCGTAAAAGGCCGCCTCACCGATCTCCTCCCGCGCCCCGAGATCGGTTTCGGCCACGGCATCGCGGATGGCCTGTTCGGCCCGGTCCCACAGCTCGTCGCGGCCCACGTATTTGTCCTTGTCGGCGGGATCGCGGAGCGAGATCTGTGCCTCAAACTCTTCAAAGTCGAGTGCATCGAGAACACCAACCGTCAGGTCGATGACGCTGATAAACTCGTCCTTGACCTGCTCGGGGGTACAGAAAATGTGGGCATCGTCTTGCGTGAAGCCGCGCACCCGCGTGAGGCCGCCCAGCTCGCCGGTCTGCTCGTGGCGGTAGACCGTCCCGAACTCCGCCAGCCGCACCGGGAGGTCCCGGTACGAGTGCATATCGTTCTGGTAAATCTTGACGTGGTGGGGGCAGTTCATGGGCTTAAGGAGGTAGCCGTCCTCCTCGCCATCCTCCCCTCCCTCGTCGAAAATCATCGGCGGAAACTGATCCTCCTTGTAGTAGGGGTAGTGCCCGCTGGTGCGGTAGAGGTCCAACCGACCGATGTGCGGCGTCACAACGGGCTGGTAGCCCTGCTTCAGCTGCTCCTCGCGCAGAAAGTCGCGGAGCGTCTCGCGCAGGGTGGCCCCCTTCGGCAACCACATGGGCAGGCCGGGCCCCACCTGCTCCGTGTCGAAGGTGAACAGGTCCAGTTCCGTGCCGAGCTTCCGGTGGTCGCGCTCCTTCGCCTTGCGACGCCGCTCCAGGAACTGCTCCAGGAGCTTCTGCTTCGGAAAGCTCACGCCGTAGATGCGAGTAAGCTGCGGATTGGTCTCGTCCCCACGCCAGTACGCCCCGGCCACCGAGAGCAGCTTCGGTGCCTTGATGCGACCGGTCGACGGAATGTGCGGGCCGCGGCAGAGGTCGGTGAACTCGCCCTGCTCGTAAAACGAAATGTCGCCCGCTTCCAAGTCCTCGATCAACTCCAGCTTGTACTCGTTGCCCCGCTCTTCGTAGAACTGGATCGCATCCTCCTTCGAGACCTCGTGCCGCTCGTACGGCACGTCGCGCCGGGCCAGCTCAACCATCTTTTCCTCGATCGCCTCTAGCTCATCGGCCGAGAGGGTCCGGTCGCCCAGGTCCACATCGTAGTAAAAGCCCTGGTCGATGGGCGGACCAATGGTGAACTTCACCTCCGGGTAGAGGGCCCGAAGGGCTTCGGCCATGAGGTGGGCGGAGGAATGCCAGAAGGTTTCCTTGCCCTCCTCATCGTCCCAGGTCAGAATGGCAATTTCGGCATCCTCGTGAAGGGGACGGTCCAAATCCCGCACCTCCCCATTCACCTTGATGGCGAGTGCATCGCGGGCGAGCCCGGCCCCAATGCTTTCAGCAATGTCGCGCCCCGTTGTGCCCGCCGGGTGCGTCTGCGTCGAGCCATCCGGAAGGGTGATGGTAAGGGTCTGCGTCTTTTCGTTGACGTCGGCCATGGGCAGGAGACTGAAGTGAGCGCGGAGGATCCACCGATCAACAAAAAAGCCGCCCCAGGACGCTTCCTGAGAGCGGCAGCCGTGGGTCCAAGTGGACTCGAACCACTGACCTCTACGATGTCAACGTAGCGCTCTAACCAACTGAGCTATGGACCCGAAGGGGGACGGGATGTCGTCCCGGAATCGCGTAGTTGTCAATGCTCTGGGAAAGCAGCGGGTTCCAGCCCGGCCCGGTTTCCCGAAAGTTTGATGGCCTGCCTGCGAATCCCCCATCGCTTTTGTTTTCATCCCCCTCTCTGGTGTCTACGTTGCAGATGATGATTCCCCTCAGCTTCCCTGCCGATGCGCATCGCCGTTCAACACGCCCATTCCTGGAAGGTCTCCCCCGACGAGGCGAAGAAGATTCAGCGCCGCCTCGTGTCGGAGGTTCAGGCCCTCCCGCTGGAGTCGGCGCCGGACACCGTGGCCGGCATCGACGTGAGCATTCGGGACGACCGGGCCCACGCCGCCGTGGTCGTCCTCTCCCTTCCAGACCTGGAGGTTGTGGACCGGTCTGTCCACCGATGTGCAGTGCCATTCCCCTACGTGCCCGGTCTGCTCAGTTTCCGAGAGACGCCCCCGGTGCTTCCCGCCCTGGAGCAACTCACCGTGACGCCCGATGTCCTGATGACCGACAGCCACGGCCGCGCTCACCCGCGCCGATTCGGCTTTGCGTGTCACCTGGGCGTCCTGCTCGACCATCCCACCCTGGGGGTCGCAAAGTCCATCCTTGTGGGCACCCCACAGGGCGAACTGGGACCGGAGAAAGGCAGCCGCGTTCCTCTCGTGGACGATGGCGAATCCATTGGGACGGTATTGCGCACTCGCGATGACACGAACCCGGTGTACGTGAGCGTCGGCCACCGCCTCACGCTCGATGCGGCCGTGGCCCTCACCCTCGCCTGCAGCCCCCGCTATAAAATTCCGGTTCCGACCCGACAGGCCCACAAGCTGAGCCGATCGGATTAACCCTCCTTGTTGCTTCCCCATCCCTATGCCCCCGACCGTGACCGTCCGTCCTGCCACCACCGCCGACCTCGACACCCTCGCCGATTTCAACGTTGCGATGGCGGAGGAGACCGAAGACAAACCTCTCGACTCGAACACCGTCCGGGCGGGGGTGGAAGGGCTCTTCGAATCGCCCTCCCGCGGGTTTTACCTGGTTGCCGAGCGCGACGCTCGCATCGTGGGAAGCCTCATGATAACGCCGGAGTGGAGCGACTGGCGCAACGGCGCCTTCTGGTGGATCCAGAGCGTCTACGTACGGCCGGACGCCCGCCGAACAGGGGTGTACACGGCCCTACACCGCGATGTGCGACGACGGGCCGAGGCAAAAGAGGAGGTTTGCGGCCTTCGCCTCTACGTGGAAAAGGACAACAAGACGGCCCGCAGCACTTACGAGCGGCTCGATATGACGGAAACCTCGTACCGGCTCTATGAGGAGCTTCTGTGAGCCGGCGCTATTCGTTTTCGTACTGGGCCATCAAGTCGACCTCGTACTCCTCCCCCTTTGCCAACGCCACATAACGGCCCATAAAGGTCACGGCCCGTTCCCCTGCCGCATCAATTCGACACTTAAGCTCCAGCCGGGCTCGTCCCCACCGGTCCAGCATTTTTTGAAACCGATCGACGGCGTCCTCATCGGGCGGCTCACAGACCACGGAGATGTTTTCACATACCGGCTGCAGGTACTCGATGTCGCTCTCCTGAATCATGACTTCGACCCGCCGTTTCATGTCCTCCACCGCGTCCTGCACCAGTCGGTGCATCATGGCCCAGCCGGTCACCGTCGCCAGCATGCTCAGGCTCCCCCCGAACGCCGTTCCCATATGGTTGGCGTTCGGTTGGAGCGGGGCCGACGCGCGGAGTCGTCCCTCGTCGTCTGTCGCGAGGGAGAACTCAAGGTGCTCCGTAATCGGCATCTTTTCTCGAATGAGGCGCTCCAGTTCTTCCAGCGCAGCCTCCGTTCGCATGGAACCAGACATGAGGCGTGTAGCCACGTAACGATCGTCAAATAGGAGGAAAGACTGTCAAAAGACACTCCCCATACGGACGGTCCCCCCATACGTTCGATCCAGGACCTGCTCCCCTCGTAACATTCTTTGTTCCCCGCACGCTCCCCTTGGACCATGGATTCTCAAAATCCCTTCCGTCGCATTGCCACGCGGTACCATGACGTGGCCCCTTCCCTGCGCCGCCCTCTCGTCACTCGCGCCGTGGGGACGGTGATTCCGTTCGTCCGCACCGCCGGCTGCTTCATCGAGGCGTACACCCCCTCGCGCGTCGCCGTTCGCCTGGACAACCGCGAGGGGGTCCAAAATCACCTGGGCGGCCTGCACGCCGCCGCCCTTGCACTCCTGGCCGAAACGGCCACCGGCCTCGTCGTGGCCCTCAACGTGCCCGACGGCTCCTCTCCCCTCCTCCGTACGATGGACGTCTCATTTGACCGCTTTGCACGGGATGTTGCAGAAGCCGAGGCGACCCTCACGAGCGACGAGCAAAACACCATTCAATCGCGCCCCATCGGCCAGCTTCGGGTGGATGTCCAACTGACGTCCCCCGGCGCCCATGAGCCGGTTGTGGAAGGCCAACTGAAATGGGCGTGGATCCCAGCGGAGCGTCTCGCCGACGACGAGTAGGGCTATACGTCTCCCTCCTGCGGTCGCAATACAAGCTCCTCCAGCACCGTGCGGCCCGTCAGGTGGTAGGCGTCCACAACGGCCTGAGCGACATCGTCCGGGGGCATGAAGCGCTCCTCCGGAAGATCCACCCCGTCCCAGGTCGGGGTATACGTGGCGCCCGGAAGAACCGTCGTCACACGCAGCCCCTCGGTCTTGGTCTCTTCTCGCACCACCCGCGCCAGGCCGCGCACCCCATGCTTGGCGGCGCAGTAGCCCGCGTTGCCGGGATACGCCATGATGGACGCAACCGACCCCATAAAGAACAGGTGCCCGGCTCCCTGCTCGCGCATGGCTGGCAAAAAGGCCTGCGTCACCGAAAACGCGCTGGTCAGGTTTACGTCAACCTGCTCACGGAAGCCGTCCAGCGTTAGTTCGTCGAGCGGAGCGTAGGTAAAGCCCCCGGCATTGTTCACCAGCACATCGGGCGTGCCCCATGTGTCATGGACCGTTTCAGCCATCTCGGCGACCGCCGCGTCGTCGGTGAGGTCGGCTGGCACCACCAGTGCCTCGCCTCCTCCCTCCCGGCACGCCTGGGCAACGGCCTCCAGCTTGGACCGCGTGCGAGCCACGAGCGCCACCCGGGCCCCGTCTTGTTCGGCGAAGGCCTCCGCAATGGCTTGCCCGATGCCCTGACTCGCTCCCGTGACAACAGCGATCATACGTCCAACATGGATAAGGGTACGAACCGAAACCCGTGGCTTCGAAGGACGACCTTGCAGCCCAGGCCCACCGCCCAGGCGCTACTCCCTTAGTACACCGTAAACTTTGTTTTTACAGGCATGAGCGAACTCAACATCCCGGAAATCCAGCACGTCATTTCGAGCAACGTCGAGAAATCTCCCTGACGAAGCCGCCTGCCTCAAAGAGGCTTCTCGACTGTGCTGGGAGCGAAGCGACCGAATAGTCACCGGGCTGCGCTGGGAGCGGAGCGACCGAGTGCT